>JAEWEX010000461.1 GCA_023389135.1 Pseudomonadota bacterium
AGATGAGGGCGACATAGCGTATCCGGTCGACAAGGGGCTGGCGGGAGGGAGGGGGGCAAGGGGGGTGCGGGCGAGCATGGCGGCGGCCTCCGGATGATCCGGCCGATACATCGCCCGGCGCGATGCCGGCCGCCACCCGATTCCTGAGCGCCGGGACCTCAGTCGAAGCGGGGGCCGCGGCGCGCCTTCGCCAGCGCCGCGGCGAACGCGTCGGCGAAGTCGGCACGCTCCGGCGGAGACAGGAAGCCGCCCACGTCCAGCTCGCGCGCGCGCTCGACGATGGCGAGCCGCATCAGGCCGAAATCCTCGTCCTCCTCGCGCCTGAGCCGGACCCACAGCGGGTTGAAGCGCCATTCCGACGGGTCGCCCCAGTGCGAGATCTTCCGCACCAGCAGCTCCAGCGGCGTCACCACCACCTCCTCGCGGGCGCGCGCGGTGCGGTAGCTCCAGCGAAACGCCAGCCAGACCGCCGCGACGTCGAGGCCGAGGAAGCCGACCACCGGCCACGCCCCAATCATGAGGAAAGGCAGGCTGATGACGGCGCTGAGCGTGCCGACCGCGATCATGAGGTTGCGGAAGCCCACGGGCCCGAGCGAGCGGTGCGGCCGGATCTCGGCCGCAAACAGGGGGCGCTCGGCGGCTGCGTGGTGCTTGTGGGGTTCCATCGCTCCACATATTAACGCGTCCATGCCGCCCCGCCAGACGCCGCCCCCCGGAAACGCGCCAAGGCCCGCCGCGTCGCGTCGACGCGGGCCGCCGTCGCCGGCGGAAGTGGAGGAGATGTTCCGCCGCTTCCATGCAGCCGATCCGGAGCCGCGCGGCGAGCTTGAATACGTCAACCCGTTCACGCTGCTGGTGGCCGTGGTGCTGTCGGCGCAGGCGACCGATGTCGGCGTCAACAAGGCGACCCGCGGCCTGTTCGCCGCGGCGGACACGCCGGAGAAGATGCTGGCGCTGGGCGAGGCGGAGGTGACCCGCCACATCCGCACCATCGGGCTCTACCGCAACAAGGCGAAGAACGTGGTGGCGCTGTCGCGACGGCTCATCGAGGAGCATGGCGGGGTCGTCCCGCCCAGCCGCGAGGCGCTGGAACTGCTGCCGGGGGTCGGCCGCAAGACCGCCAATGTGGTCCTCAACATCGCGTTCGGCGAACCCACCATCGCGGTGGACACCCACCTGTTCCGGGTCGGCAACCGCACCGGCCTCGCGCCCGGCAAGACGCCGCTCGCGGTGGAACTGGAGCTGGAGCGCGCGATCCCGGACCACTGGAAGCGCCACGCCCACCACTGGCTGATCCTGCACGGCCGCTATGTGTGCAAGGCGCGCAAGCCCGACTGCCCCGCCTGCCCGATCTCCGATATCTGCCGCTGGCCCGAGAAGACCGCTTGAGCTTGCGGCGCGCCCGGCGCAGGGCCAGATAAGCCGCGCCGCCCGCTGGCAGTCCCGGGCGCTGCGGCCGGGATGACGGAGACCGGGACGAGGCGACGGCCGCAACGAGGAACCGCCACCATGATCGAAGCCGCTACGCTGGCCGTGCGCCAGGCGCTGACGCCGCCGTTCCGCACCGTGCTGCTGAAGACCGTGGGGCTGGCGGTGCTGCTGCTCGTGCTGGTCGGCGTCGGGCTGCAATCGGCGCTGGCGAGCCTCGTGACGCTCGACAACGCAATGCTGGACTGGGCCGCGGCCATCGCCAGCGCGCTGGGCATCCTGGTTGTGCTGTTCTTCGCCGTGCCTCCGGTGATCTCGCTGATCGCCGGCTTCTTCCTCGACGAAATCGCGGGCCGGGTCGAGGCCACGCACTATCCCGCCGACCCCCCGGGACGGGAGCAGCCGCTGGGCGTGTCGGTCCTGCTCGGCGCCAAGTTCGCGGTGCTCGTGCTGCTGGTGAACATCGGGGCGCTGATGCTGGCGCTGGTGCCCGGCATCAACCTGATCGTCTGGTGGGTGGCCAATGGCTATCTGATGGGGCGGGAGTATTTCGAGCTGGCGGCCATGCGGTTCCGAACCCCGGAGGAGGCGCGCGCGCTCAGGCGCGACAACCGCGTCACCGTGTTCATGGGCGGGCTCATGATCGCCGCCTTCCTGGCGATCCCCATCGTCAACCTGGCGACCCCGCTGGTGGCGACCGCGTTCATGGTTCACCTGCACAAGCGCGTATCGGCACGACGGCTGCGCGGGACGATCTGAAAAAGCCTCAATTCTGACCTTTCCGGGAAGGCAAAAGCCGGCAAATTAATTTTGCGCGGTGGGCGAACCGATCCGGGGCTCGGCGGTTGTCAACACGACGGCGGCGCCGCTCCCGGCGCTTTCGCAAGCAGAAAAGCCAACAGACCATGGAGGCTCACATGAAACGGACACTCGTCGCGCTTCTCGCCACCGCCGCCTTTGCGGCCCCCGCCTTTGCCCAGACGGGCGACTGCGCATCGCAGGCCGCCGAGTACGAGGCCGCCATCGAAGCATCGGCCATGAGCGCCGCCGACAAGACCTCCGCCAAGGGCCAGGTTTCCGCGGCCGCCCAGCTCGGCGGTCAGCAGTGCATCGACCGCCTCGCCGAACTCGATGCACAGGGCGTGACCGAGGGCCGCGCGTCGTCGAGCAACGCCATGCCCACGACCGGTGGCAGCGGCACGCCGACCAGCCCCGACAGCCCGCCTGCGGCCACGCAGTCCGGCGCCGGCGGCGCCGCCCCGGGCGCCAATCCGAGCGCTGCGCCGGACGCCGCCTCTCCGGGCGCCTCTTCGCAGTAAACCTCACGTTTTCGACGCCGAATAGGGGCGCCGCGACAAGCGGCGCCCTTTTCGTTATCCGAGATGCATCACGCTCTGCCAATTATTTTCGCTCAAGCGCACACGCTCTTTCTCGTCATGTATTTCCATTTTTCATGTCGACGTTCAGAAAAAATCGTCATGAACTTTCCGTGTATCTGCATCTGACGGAGCTCCTCGCGGGTTTCAGTCTCGAAGCCGGCGCACATACGTGCCGGCGCATTGAGACAACACTCAGGAGAAACCCCATGAAACGCACCATCGCAGCCGCCCTGCTCGCCTCGGCCGCCTTCGCCGCCCCTGCGTTCGCGCAGGGCGCCGACTGCGCCGCGCTGACCGCCCAGTATGAGGCCAACATCGCCTCGTCCAACCTGACCGAGGCCGGCAAGCGCACGGCCATGGACCAGATGCGCGCCGCCGCGCAGGGGCAGGACTGCACGACCGGCCTGTCGGGCCTGCGCATCGAGGGGGTCGCTCCGCTGGCTTCCGCTCCGGCCTCCCAGCCCGCACAGTCGTCCAGCAACGCCATGCCGACGACCGGCGGCGGCGCGGTCGCCCCGACGCCCGACAGCCCGCCCGCCGGCGGCATGTCCGGCCCGGACGGCGCGGCGCCGGGCGCCAACCCGAGCAGCGCTCCCGACGCGGCTTCGCCCGGCGCGTCCTCGCAGTAACGCGCCGCGCTTCCGGAAAATGTGGCGCCGCCCTCAGGGGCGGCGCTTTTTTCCGCGGCCCGCCGCGCGGGCTATATCAGGTAGGCCATCAGCCATACGGCAAGGAGGATCGTCGTCCACAGGGCCATGGCCCCGGTCGGCCAGTTGCGGCCGAGGACGCCCTCCGGGCCGACGTGGCGACCGAGGTAGGCGATGGTGCCGGAGGTGAAGACCGCCAACGCGGCGAGCGCGCCGCCGCGTGCGCTCCGGGCCGCGCCGAGCGCCCCGACACCGAGCGCCGCTCCGGGGCCGCGATAGAGCCAGTCCGTGTCCAGCGCGATCTTCGATTCCCCGCCGACATGCTTCAGCAGCAGGAAGAAGGCGAGGCCCGTGAACAGCAGCACCTGGAGTTCCCAAAGCACGTGCCCGAGCGTGTAGGCGTTGTAGTCCACCGGGGACGGCATCAGGGCGTAGAGCAGACCGGGGAAGATCCCGATGAAGACGCACAGGAACGCGGCTATGCCCATGGCGACCAGCATGTTCACCGGCGCCTCCTGCGGGCGCAGGCCGGAATCTCTGCCCAGGAAGGTGAAGTAGGGGAGCTTCAGTCCCGTGTGGAGGAACGTGCCGGCGGAGGCGAGCGACAGCAGCAGCCAGATCGCCGCGCGCCCGTCGACCGCCGCCGCCTCGACCACCATGGTCTTGCTGACGAAGCCGCTGAACAGCGGGAAGGCGGAGATCGAGAACGCGCCGACCATGTAGAACAGGAACGTGATGGGCATCCACCGGTAGATGCCGCCGAGTTCGGTCAGCTTGGCGCGCCCGGTCATGTGGATCACCGCGCCGGCGCCCATGAACAGCAGCGACTTGTACAGGATGTGCGTGAAGGCGTGCGACGCCGCGCCGTTCAGCGCGATGGCGGTCCCCATGCCGACGCCCGCCACCATGTACCCGACCTGGCTGATGATGTGGTAGGCGAGCAGCCGCCGGATGTCGTTGGCGAGCACTGCGTAGACGACGCCCCACAGCGCCATCACGGTGCCGAACCAGACCAGCAGATCGGTGCCGGGGTAGCCACGGATCAGGGTGTAGACCGCGGTCTTGGTGGTGAACGCGCTGAGGAACACCGCCCCGGTGACCGTGGCCTCGGGATAGGCGTCCGACAGCCAGGCGTGCAGCGGCGGCACCGCGGCGTTGATCATGAAGCCGACGAGGATGAGGTAGAAGGCCGGCCCGCCGTCCAGGATGGCGTCGAACGACACAGTGCCGGTCTGCTGGTGATACAGCACGATGCCGCTCAGCAGGATGACGCCGCCCACGGCATGCACCAGTACGTAGCGCCAGCCCGCGTCCCAGGAGACCTTGCCGCCGCGGCTCCAGATCAGCCACACGGAGGAGAACGCCATCACCTCCCAGAACACATACAGCGTGATCAGGTCTCCGGCGAGCACGACGCCAAGCCCCGATCCGGCGTAGATCAGCGCGGCGATGTGCTGGAGGTTGTCCTTGAGATGCAGCGCGTAGATCGCGCCGATGACGATCATAATGCCGAACACGTAGGCGAAGACCAGGCTCAGCGGATCGACGCGCAGCATGGTGAGGTCGAAATCGAGGTACCGGACGGCGCCGAAGCTGCCATGGGGCAGCGACAGGATGAGGCCCAGCACCGCCAGCGGCAGCGCGACGAGATAGATCTGCCTCGCGCGACCGGAGAACAAGGGGACGAGCAGCGCGCCGGCGATCAGCACGAGCGACGGATGCAACAGGGTGAACACCCCCGCCTCACTCGTCATAATAGTCCTCCGGCCGGTAGAGCAGGGCATAGCCCAGGGCCTTGGACACGACGATGATCAGCGTGCAGGCGACGAAGCCGTAGACGGCGCCGAAGCCGCCGATGCCGTCCCAGGGGAAGCGCCCGTATCCCGTGGGGATCAGGATATCCAGCACGACCAGCAGCGCCATGACGGCCAGAACGACCCATCGCAGCGTGCGGC
>JAEWEX010000479.1 GCA_023389135.1 Pseudomonadota bacterium
GGTCAGCGCCATCAGGGCGGCGAGCTCGGGATGGGCGTCGTCGGCAGCTGCGGCCCAGCCCGCGCGGGCGATCGCCGCGACCCGCGCCTCGGGATCGCGGTGGCCGTCCAGACAGGCGGCGTCGAAGGCGTCGAGCCGCGCGTCGCCGGAGCCCGCGGCCAGCGCCGGCGCGGCCGCGAGCATCGCCACAACGGTCGCCGCGAGTGCGCGCATCAGCCAGCCCTGACGGCCTGCACGATCTTCTTGGCCGCGTCGTCGAGATCGTCGGCCGAGATGACGTTGAGGCCTGACTGGCCGATGATCTTCTTGCCGAGCTCGACGTTGGTGCCCTCGAGGCGCACCACCAGCGGCACCTTGAGGCCGACCTCCTTGACCGCGGCGATCACGCCCTCGGCGATCACGTCGCAGCGCATGATGCCGCCGAAGATGTTGACCAGGATGCCCTTCACGGCAGGGTCGGCGGTGATGATCTTGAACGCCGCGGTGACCTTCTCCTTGGAGGCGCCGCCGCCGACGACCAGGAAGTTCGCCGGCTCCTCGCCGTAGAGCTTGATGATGTCCATGGTGGCCATGGCGAGGCCGGCGCCGTTGACCATGCAGCCGATGGTGCCGTCCAGCGCGATGTAGGACAGGTCGTACTTGGACGCCTCGATCTCCTTGGCGTCCTCCTCCGTCTCGTCGCGCAGCTCGACCAGGTCCGGGTGGCGGTAGAGCGCGTTGCTGTCGAACGACACCTTGGCGTCAAGGCACTTCAGCTCGCCCTGCTTGGTGACGATCAGCGGATTGATCTCAAGCATGGCCATGTCGGTGCCGGTGAAGGCGCCGTAGAGCGTCTCCACCAGCTTCCCGGCCTGCTTGGCGAGATCGCCGGTGAGACCCAGGGTGCGGGCGACGGTGCGGCCGTGGTGAGGCATGACGCCGGTGGCGGGATCGATGGAGAAGGTCTTGATCTTCTCGGGGGTGGAGTGCGCCACCTCCTCGATGTCCATGCCGCCCTCGGTGGACACCACGAAGGAGACCCGGCTGGTGACGCGATCGACCAGGGCGGAGAGGTAGAACTCCTTCTCGATGTCGGAGCCGTCCTCGATGTAGAGCCGGTTGACCTGCTTGCCGGCCGCGCCGGTCTGGATCGTCACCAGGGTGTTGCCCAGCATCTGGCGGGCGAACTCGCCCACCTCCTCGACCGAGCGGGCGAGGCGCACGCCGCCCTTCTCGCCCGCGGCGGCCTCCTTGAACCTGCCCTTGCCGCGGCCGCCGGCATGGATCTGGGACTTGACCACCCAGAGCGGCCCGCCCAGCTCGCGCGCGGCGTTCTCGGCCTCGTCGGCGTTGAACACGGCGACGCCGCGCGACACCGGCGCGCCGAAGCCCTTCAGCACCGCCTTCGCCTGATATTCATGGATGTTCATGTCGATCCCGTACCGGTTCGTCGCGGGGCTCGCGGCTGCCCGCCATGCGAAAGCGGCGGCCCCGGGGCCGCCGCAGGGAAGTCCTAGGCGCCCAGATGCGGGGCGATCTTGCGGCAGGCCTCGACCAGGCCGCGGACGCTGTCCACCGACTTGTCGAACATGCCGCGCTCGGCGCCATCGAACTGGATCTCGACGATCCGCTCCACGCCGCCCGCGCCGATGACCACCGGCACGCCGACATACAGGCCGTCGACGCCGTACTGCCCCGTGAGCTGGGCCGCGCAGGGCAGTACCCGCTTCTTGTCCTTGAGATAGCTCTCCGCCATCTGGATCGCGGAGGCCGCCGGCGCGTAGAAGGCCGAGCCGGTCTTGAGCAGGCCCACGATCTCGGCGCCGCCGTCGCGGGTGCGCTGCACGATCTGGTCGAGACGGTCCTTGGTGGCCCATCCCATCTTGACGAGATCCGGCAGCGGGATGCCCGCCACCGTGGAATAGCGCACCAGCGGCACCATGGTGTCGCCGTGGCCGCCCAGTACGAAGGCCGTGACGTCCTCCACCGAGACGTTGAACTCCTCGGCGAGGAAGTGCCGGAAGCGCGCACTGTCGAGGACGCCCGCCATGCCGACCACCTTGTGGGCGGGCAGGCCGGATGTCTTCTGCAGCGCCCATACCATGGCGTCGAGCGGGTTGGTGATGCAGATCACGAACGCGTCCGGCGCGAACTTGGCGATGCCGGCGCCCACCTGCTCCATGACCTTGAGATTGGTGCCGAGCAGGTCGTCGCGGCTCATGCCGGGCTTGCGCGGCACGCCGGCAGTGACGATGACAACGTCCGCCCCGTCCAGCTCGGAATAGCCATTGGTGCCGGTGAGCTTGACGTCGAAGCCGTCGACGGGGCCGGATTCGGCGATGTCGAGCGATTTGCCCTGCGGCGTGCCCTCGACGATGTCGAACATGACGATGTCGCCCAGCTCCTTGAGAGCGGCGAGATGTGCGAGTGTTCCGCCGATCTGGCCAGAGCCGATCAGGGCAATCTTTTTCCGGGCCATGGGTATCGCGTGGTTGGGGTGGGTGGCCTGCCCCCGCGGAATGCCCAGCGAGGGCCGGGGTGTCCCTAGCCCGAAGCGGACCGAGGTTCAAGTCATCCGTCCCGCATGGCCGGCGGTTTTTGGCCGAATGGACGGAATCCGCAGGTGGAATAGGGCCGTGGCGACCGGCCGACATGTGGTGGACCGGCCGCAGCGGCCCCTCTCAATCGCCGGCCGGCGCGGCGCCGTCCTTGCGCGCAGACACCCACAGGAAGCGCACGCAGGCGCCGTCCTCGTCATGGGCCTCGATGCGCGCCTCGATCAGGTCGAGGCCCGCGGCGCGGATCAGGGCCAGATTGTCCTGCGCGCCGAACTGGCTGAAGAACATCGGTGCGCCCAGCCAGCCCTGCTCGACGGCGCCGGGCGCATCCTCCGCCCCGAAGCTGGCCACGAACACCCCGCCGGGCTTCAGCCACCGCACGATGCGGGCAATCAGTTCCGCATGGTCCTCGCGCGGCAGGTGGGCGATGGCGAAGAAGGCGCAGACAGCGTCGAATGAACCGTCGGCAAGGTCTGCCGCCAGAACGTCGCCGCACAGAAACGTGGCCTCGGGCACGCTGCTGCGGGCCAGTTCCACCTGTCGCGGGGAGATGTCGATGCCTGTGACATGCGCGATCTGCGACAGCCGTCGCGCCACCGGAATGCCGGCGCCGCAGCCGATGTCGAGCACGGCGCCGCCCCGTGGCAGCAGCGCGGCCAGCCGTTCGAGCCAGGCCAGCCGCACCGGATCGCCCTCGCTCCAGCCGAGATAGCGCTCGGCGATGCGATCGTAGCCGTCCGCGACCACGCGCCTGGGGTCCACGCTCCTACTCCAGCCCCACCAGCGCCCGCGCGAAATCGCGCGCGTCGAATGGCTCCAGGTCGTCGATGCCCTCGCCGACCCCGATGAAATGGATGGGCAGGCCGGATTTCTGCGCGACCGCGACCAGAATGCCGCCGCGGGCGGTGCCGTCGAGCTTCGTCATCACGAGGCCGGTGACGCCGGCAGTTTTCCGGAAAGCCTCGACCTGGCCGATGGCGTTCTGGCCGGTGGTCGCATCCAGCACCAGCAGACAGGCATGGGGCGCGGCCGGGTCGTGGCGGGCGAGCACGCGCCGGATCTTCTCCAGTTCCGCCATCAGAACCGCCTTGTTCTGGAGCCGGCCGGCGGTGTCGATCAGCAGCACCTCGACGCCGGCGGCCCGGGCCTGCTCCATGGCCTCGTATGCCAGCGCCGCCGAATCCGCGCCGGTCTCCTTGGTGACCACGGGAACGCCGTTGCGCTGGCCCCACACGGCAAGCTGCTCCACCGCCGCGGCGCGGAACGTGTCGCCGGCGGCCAGCATCACGGAGCGGCCCTCGGCCTTCAGCTTGGAGGCGAGCTTGCCGATGGTGGTGGTCTTGCCCGAGCCGTTGACGCCCACCATCAGCACGACGAAGGGTCGCGCCGGCCCGATCTGCAGCGGCCGGGCGGAAGGGGCAAGCGCCTTCTCAACCTCGCCGGCCACCACACCGCGGACGCCGGCATCGTCGAGGTTCTTCTCCACGCGCCGGCGGCCGACCTCCTCGGTGATGCGCATGGCGGTGTAGAGGCCAAGAT
The DNA here is from genome assembly GCA_023389135.1 of Pseudomonadota bacterium. Classification (GTDB taxonomy): domain Bacteria; phylum Pseudomonadota; class Alphaproteobacteria; order Rhizobiales; family Methylopilaceae; genus Agaricicola. The sequence continues at coordinate 4,077 of JAEWEX010000479.1, forward strand.
CGGCCTGGATCAGGATATCCTCCAGCTCGTCCAGCGTGGCGGCGTCGAGCTTCTGCTTGGTGAACAGGTCGGCGATGCCGCGGCCCAGCGCGCCGGAGGTGCGCGACAGCCCGTCGCGCAGCCGCGCCAGCCAGGAGCGCGCCGGCGCCTCGCTCATGCCGCCACCAGCCGGCGGCCGTCATGCCCCGCGATGGCGACGGACGCGATCTCGCCCACCGCCGCCGGCCGCGCCAGCCGCACCGCGGTAAAGCCCTCGGTGCGGCCGATCCCGCCGCGCTCCACCAGAACGGGGCGGAGCTGCCCGATCTCTCCGGCGAGATGCCGCCTGAGCGCCGCTTCCCCGCGGGCGCGCAGCCGCGCTGCACGCTCGCGGACCAGCGGCGCCGCGAGCGCAGGCATGCGCGCGGCCGGCGTGCCGGGTCGGGGCGAGAACGGGAAGACGTGGAGATGCGTCAGCCCGCAGGCGTCCACAATGTCCAGGCTCGACCGGAACGCCGCCTCGGTCTCGGTCGGGAAGCCCGCGATCAGGTCCGCCCCGAGCACCATGTCCGGCCGCAGCCGCCTGATGGCGGCGCAGAAGCGGACCGCGTCGGCGGCCAGGTGACGGCGCTTCATGCGTTTCAGGATCAGGTCGTCACCATGCTGCAGCGAGATGTGGAGATGAGGCATCAGCCGTGGCTCCTCGGCAAGCGCGGCCAGAAGCTCGGCGTCGGCCTCAACGGCGTCGATGGACGACAGCCGCAGCCGTGGCAGGTCCGGGACCAGCCTCAGCAAGGTGCGCACCAGCCGCCCGAGCGGTGGCCGGCCCGGCAGATCCGCGCCGTAGCTGGTCAGGTCGACGCCGGTCAGCACGACCTCGCGGATGCCGCTGTCCGCGATGCGGCGGACCTGGTCGACCACCGCTCCCATGGGAACCGAGCGCGAGGGCCCGCGGCCATAGGGGATGATGCAGAAGGTGCAGCGGTGGTCGCAGCCGTTCTGGACCTCGACAAAGGCGCGCGCCCGGTCGGCGAGCCCGTCCACCAGATGCGCCGCGGTCTCGCGCAGGGTCATGATGTCGGACACCATCATGCGCGGCGCGCCGGGCGCCCAGCTTTCGGGCCGCGCCTTGTCCGCATTGCCGACCACACGATCGACCTCGCGCATGGCGGCGAACCGGCCGGGCTCCACCTGGGCGGCACAGCCGGTGACCTCGATCTCGATGCCCGGACGCTCGCGCCGGAGCCTGCGGATCGCCTGCTCGGCCTTGCGGGTGGCCTCCTCCGTGACGGCGCAGGTGTTGACCACGACCAGGCCGGTGCGGCCAGCGGCCAGTGCGGCGCGGCGCACCGCCTCGGATTCGTAGGCGTTGAGCCGGCAGCCGAAGGTTACGACCTCCACGGTCACGCCGCGGCCTCCGCGAATATCCCGGGGTCGAAGGTGGCGGCGTAGTCGTGCTCGACCGGACCGGTCATGAGGATGTGGTCGTCGGCGCGCCAGTGGATTACGAGATCGCCGCCGGGCAGGGTCACGGTGACCCGCCGGGCGGTGCGGCCGGTGCGCGCTCCGGCGACCGCGGCGGCGCAGGCGGCGGTGCCGCATGCGCGCGTCAGCCCCGCGCCGCGCTCCCAGACCCTGAGCGTCATCGCATCACGCGACGTCACGCGGGCGAGCGAGATGTTGGCGCGCTCCGGAAACAGGGCGTGACGCTCCAGCGCCGGGCCGGCTTCGGCAAGATCGACCGCGGCAAGATCGTCCACCCAGAAGACGGCGTGCGGATTGCCGACATTGACCATGGTCGCGCTGCCGGGCAGGCCGGCGAAGCCGTGGGTCACCGGCACGGCCGCGGTATCGTCGACGGGCGTCGCGAGCGGGATGTCGGCCCAGCCGAAGCGGGGCTGCCCCATGTCCACGGTCACGGACAACGCGCCCTCGACCATTGCTTCCAGAGGGCCCGACGAGGTGGCGAGCCGGACCGTGTTGCGGCCGGTCTCGGCCGCAAGCACCCAGGCGACGCAGCGCGTGCCGTTGCCGCAGGAGGAGACCTCCGAGCCGTCCCGGTTGTAGATGCGCATGAAAGCGTCGAGGTCGCCCGCGCCGTCGTGCAGCACCATCATCTGGTCGTAGGGGTGCGCTGAGGCGATCGCCCGCGCCTCGGCGGCCGAAACCGCGACGGCGGTGCCGCGCAGATCGAGGACGACGATCTCGTTGCCGAGGCCGTTCATCTTGAGAAAGGGGCGATTGGCGAGCGCGCTCATGTCGCGCCCTTATATGGGCAAACCCGCCGGGGCCGCCAGCGCGTGATCCTGTGGCGGTCGCTCAGACCAGCGCCGCCAGCGCGTTACCGCCCCATGTGGCGCCCAGCACCGCCAGCGCCGCCACTCCGATACGGGACGGCCAGTCGCGAAACAGAAGCGACAGGGTCGGAGGGGTCATCAAGCAATCCTCGCCTCGTGGATCCGGATTACCCGAGGAGACCCTGAGTTGGACCGATCGTCAACAAATAGTCCTTATATATCATAATGTTATAACGAGAACAGTTCCAGGGCGCCGGCCAAACAGGTGGTCCGCCAGCGGCTTGCCTCCAGCTGGTGGTCACTCCGGCAGGCTCGTCATGCGGGTGTGGAACGGGCTTCCTGTTCATCCAACATCAGGACGGCAAGCTGCGCCAAATCGCCATTGGGGCTGGCGAAAAGCGACGGCCCGCCAATGGGCGGGCCGCCTCCATTTGCACCTTCGCGAGATCAAGCCGCGATGATGTAGACGATCTCGTAGCTGCCGGGATCCACGATCACGATGCGCCCGTCAGCCAGCACGAAATAGCGGTAGGAGCGATAGGCGGGAACGATCTCCACCACGCGCGGCGGCAGCGGCCTGAGCTCGATGGTCTGCGGCACCGCGATGCCGACCGACACCGAGAAGTCCACGTCACGGACCGGCGCCACATTCACCGAGGTGATGGCCTGCCGGATGGTGGTGCGCTGTTCCACGGAGATGTCTATGTCCGTGGATGCGGCGGCCCGGCCCTCGCGATCGCGGTCGGGGCGCTCGGCGCGCTTGCCCCCGTCGCGGTCGGGACGGTCGCCCTCGGCGCGGTTGCGATCACGCTCGCCTTCACGGCGCTCGCCGGAAGCTGGCTCGCTGTCGCGACGCTCAGTATCCATGCCCGCGCGTCCCTGCCCGCCGGCCTTCGCACCGCCTGCGGGGGTCTGGACCTCGGCGCCGGCCGCACCGCCGCCTTTCGCGCCGCCCGGCCGCATCTCGGCGCCGCCCTGTGCGTTGGCGCCGCCGCGCATCTCGCCCGAGGGAGCAGCCTGTGCCGGGGCCGATGCATCCGGCACCCGCTTCTCGGGGGCCTGGGCCGATGCGACGCCGGTCCCCATGGCGAGGACAAGCGCTGCCGTTCCGCCCATGAGGGCGGACCTGATGGTGTTCATCTCATTCTCCTCTGATCCGTTCGACGGATCGATAATCCGGGTTTGATTTCGGGCGCTGCTCGCCGGCGCATGAGCGCCGGCCTCGCGCACCACGGCTCACTGGACGATGGTGACGACCGCGCGGTTGCGCGGATCGACGATCACACGCTGCTCGTTCACGACCGCGTAGTGATAGGTCTCGTAGCCGGGCACCGGCCGCAGCACGACCGTTTCCGGCAGGGGCTCGCCGACAACGACGCGCTCCTCGATCACGACGGGCTCGACCTCCTGCTCGATCACCACCGCGCCGACCTCCGGCGGAGGCGGATCGAGGATGGTGCCGATGGCGGCGCCCGCGACGCCGCCGACCACGGCGCCGACCGGTCCGCCGACGATGGCGCCGGTCGCGGCGCCGCCCGCCGCACCCGGAACGGTGCCGCTCTGCGCCAATGCTGCACCCGGAAGCGTCATCGCCGCCACGGCGGCCAATATTGCTGCATATCTCTGCATGGTCTTCTCCGTATTCGCCAGCCGCCGGCATACGAATTCTTGAGATCAAACGTTGTTCCTCGGCACATAACAAATTTTGCTTGCCGTTTCCGGCAAGGATCAGGCACGGCAGGGCTGCCAATTCCCTCCATGGTTGTTGCAGGACGATGGCGCTCCTGCCGCAGAGGCCGCGCGGCGGGAGAGGCGGAGCCGGATGTTGCGTTTCCGGCCAACAACGCGTATTCACCCTTTGCTCTCACGAGCGCGATGCATTGGACCCGCCGCCCGGCCCTGGAGGCTGGAGGCCAACGCCCGACAGCGCAGCGGCGCCCTCGGGCGTCTTTTGCGTTGCGCGCGCGGGCGCACCATCTCTAGCGTCCAGCCCGGACTGGAGACGGAGAGAGACCCATGTTCGACACGCTTCAGGACCGCCTCGGCGGCATACTCGACAGGCTTCGCGGCCGCGGCGCGCTCTCCGAGGGCGACGTGGCGGAGGCCATGCGCGAGGTGCGGCGCGCGCTGCTGGAGGCCGATGTCGCGCTGGAGGTGGTGCGCGAGTTCACGGACAAGGTCAGGGAACGCGCCGTCGGCGTCGAGGTGGTGAAGTCCGTCACGCCCGGCCAGATGGTCGTCAAGATCGTCCACGACACGCTGGTGGAAACGCTGGGCGGAGAGGCCGAGCCCGTGAGCCTGGCGGCCGCCGCTCCGGTGCCGGTGCTGATGGTCGGCCTGCAGGGCTCGGGCAAGACCACCACCACCGGAAAGCTCGCCCGCCGCTTCAAGGAGCGCGACAAGCGAAAGGTGCTGATGGCGTCGCTGGACACGCGCCGGCCCGCCGCCATGGAGCAGCTTGCGACGCTCGGCGGACAGGTGGGCGTCGACGTTCTGCCGATCGTATCGGGACAGTCCGCGGTTCAGATCGCCAACCGCGCCATGCAGGCCGCCCGCCTCGGCGGCTACGACGTGGTGCTGCTGGACAC
>JAEWEX010000490.1 GCA_023389135.1 Pseudomonadota bacterium
CGTGCTCGACACCGACGGCGCCCGCGGGCTTGAGCCCCATCTCGCTCCCGTCTTCCGCCACGGCGTCTGGTGGCCGGGCACGGCCAGCGTCACCGATCCCGGCGCCGTGGTCGCGTCCTATGCCCGGCTGTTCGCCACGCGCGGCGGCACCGTGGCGGTGGGGGACGCCGCCACGCTCGCCCGGGTCGACGGACTGTGGCGGATAGAGACCTCCGCCGGCTCCGTCGGCGCCGACCGCGTCGTCGCGGCGCTGGGCCCCTGGACCTCCGAGGTGCTGGGGCCGCGCGGCATCCGGCTGCCGCTGGCGGTCAAGCGCGGCTATCACATCCATTACAGGCCGCGCGGCAATGCCGGCCTCGCCCGCCCCATCGTCGACGTGGATGGCGGCTATGCGCTGGCGCCCATGGCGCGGGGCCTGCGGCTCACCACCGGCGTCGAGTTTTCCGGCCTGCGCGATCCCGCCTCCCCTGCCCAGATCGCCCGCACCAGACCCTATCTGGACGAGTTGTTCCCCGAGAATGACGGACCGGTGGACGACCGGCCGTGGGTCGGCGCACGGCCGACGCTGCCGGATTCGCTGCCTGTGATCGGCCCGTCGCCGGGCGATCCGTCTCTTTGGCTCGCCTTCGGCCACCAGCATCTCGGCTTCACGCTGGGCCCGGTCACCGGGCGGCTGGTGGCCGAGATGATGACCGGCGCGGAGCCGCTCACCGATCCGACGCCGTTCCGGGCCGGGCGTTTCGCGTGAGGCGCCGGTGAAGATCGTCTGCCAGTGCGGCGCAGACATTCCCGACGGCGGCGACGCCGCGCCGCACAAGGCATGGCTGCTGGCCGAGCAGGACCTGTTCGCGGCCACCGAACGCGACGAGGCCGTCGGCCTTCGCGACGCCGTGGCGGATCTCATGCGCCCGGTGCGCCGGTGCCACGCCTGCGGCCGCATCTGCTTCACCGATCCCGTCACGGGGGAGTTCGTCTGGTACGCCCCGGAGATCGATCCGCGCGGGCGCCCGTTGGGCTCGGTGCTCGGCAACGCCTACCCCGTCGCGCTCAGGGGCGAGTGGCGCGCCCATGCCGATCCGCCCCATGGTGAGCTGTTCTGGGGCACGTCCGGCGACCGCGAGGGCGGCCATGAGCGCCTTGACGATTGGGATCGGCTCGAGCGCCGCTATCTCGACGTCGAGGCCATGCTGAAACGCGAGAGGCGGCTGCGCGAGGCCACCCTGCGCCGCGGCGACCGGGTGATCCGGCGCTCCCCCGCCTGAACGATCAGGCGAAGCGGTCGCGCCATGACGGCAGCGCGCCCTGGAACGGCAGCGCCTCGGCCTCGAACACGCCGCGCGCGACGGCGCGCGCCAGAACGGCCGCGGCGGCGTGGCCCAGCGTCGCCATTCCGCCGGGCGCGGCGAGCGGCCCGCGCATGCGGGTGGACACGGCGAACACGGTGTCGCCGTCCAGCGGCGTGTGGACCGGGTGGATCGAGCGTGCGAGGCCGTCCTGCGCCATCACGGCGAGGCGCCGCGCCTCGGGTTTCGTCAGCGCCGCATCGGTCGCCACCACGGCAATGGTGGTCGATGCATGCGCCAGCCCCTTGGTCACCGCGGCGAGCGCCGCGCGCGGCACCCGCTCCGGCTGGCCACGGCCGCCGAATTCCGCGCCCTCCTCGAACGGCGCCGCCCAGAACCATTCACCGTCGCCCACCGTGACCCGCCCGGCGGCGTTGACGGCGGCGACCGCGCCGACCGTGGTGCCGTCCTCCAGCACCACGGACGCGGAGCCGAGGCCGCCCTTGAGGTTGGCGGTGGTCGCGCCGAAGCCCGCGCCGGCGGTGCCCTGCGCGAAGCTGCCGCCCGCGGCCGCCGCGGCGGCGAACCCCAGTTCGCGATAGGGCGGATAGCGGCCCCACGCCTTGTCGCCGCCGTTCAGCAGGTCGAACAGGATCGCCGCCGGCACGATCGGCACCCGCACCGGGCCGATGGCGAAGCCCCTGCCCTCCTCTGCGAGCCAGGCCGCCACCCCGGCCGCAGCGTCGAGCCCGAAGGCCGACCCGCCGGCAAGGCAGATGGCGTCCACCGCTTCGACCGTGCGCTCGGGATCCAGCAGGTCGGTCTCGCGCCCGCCCGGCCCGCCGCCGCGCACGTCCACGCCGGCGACCGCGGGGCGCTCGAACACCACCGCCGTCACGCCCGAGGCGAGGGCGGCGTCGCTGGCGGCGCCGACCAGGACGCCGGTGACGTCGGTGATAAGGTTTCTCGGGCCGGGCCGCATGAACTTTTCCGGTCGGCAGGCGTTATGGAGGCCGCACTCTACGGCCGCAGCTGCGAGCGGCCAAGACGCCGTGACCGAACAGGAGATGCCTGGCGATTACTTTCAGAAAACTCAAGATGAACGTTTATTCATCTTCCTGAATGGCCAATGAACGCTGGCACGTCATAAATTTGACCAATTGACGAAAGAAGTAATAGCCAATCGCCTCGGCCGACCCGCGATGCGGCGACCGCAAAGACCTGTCACCCAAGGAGACTGCCTGATGGAATTCAAACACCTGCTGGCAGCGGGGCTGATCGCACCGATCATGCTCGCGCCGGGCGCGGCGACTGCCCGCCCACACACGCTTCCGGTGGTCCAGGCGGGAGGCAATCTCGTCCAGATCCAGGCTCCCGCCAGCGAGGAAGAGGAGCGCAAGAAGCGACGCGAAGGTCGCGGCGAGCAGCGTGAGGAGCGACGCGAGCAGCGGCAGGAGCGACGCGAAGGCGCGCAGGAGCAGCGTCAGGAGCGCCGCCAGGAGCGCGCCCAGGAGCGGCAGGAACGGCCTGAGCGCCAGGAACGTGCCCAGGAGCAGCGCCCCGAGCGGCAGCAGCGCCAGGAGCGCGCACAGGAGCAGCAGCCTGAGCGTCAGCAGCGCCAGGAGCGCGCACAGGAGCAGCGGCCTGAGAGGCAACAGCGTCAGGAGCGTGCCCAGGAGCAGCGTCAGGAGCAGCGCGAACAGACGCAGGACCAGCGCGAGAAGCTGCGCGAGCGGGCCCAGGAACAGCGGGAGAACACCCGCGAGCAGGCCCAGGAGCAGCGGGAGAATACCCGCGAGCGTGCTCAGGAGCAGCGCGAAAACACCCGCGAGCGGGCGCAGGACCAGCGTGAGGATACCCGCGAGAGGCTGAGGGAGCGCGCCGAGCAGCAGCGCGAGCAGCGCCAGGAGCGGGCCGGCGAGCGGCGCGAGGAGCGCCGCGAGGAGCGGGCCGAACGCCGCGAGGATCGTCGTGACGGCCGTCGCGACGAACGCGGCAGCGTCGAGGACTTCATCCGCGGCGGCAACAACCGCAGCGGACGCCGCGAGGTGATCGAGGACCGTGGCGGACGCACCGTGATCCGGGACGGCGACAGGCGCGTCATCATCCGCGAGGACGGCCGGGTGCGCATCCGCAATGACGAGACCGACAGGTTCCGCCGCGGCGGCCGCAAGGTCAATGTCGAGCGTGGCCGCGACGGCAACAACGTCGCGACGATCGTGGGCCCCGGCGGCGTCACCATCATCACGGTGACCGACAACAACGGACGCCTCCTGCGCCGCGTGCGGCGCGGCCGCGACGGCCGCGAAGTCATCCTGATCGACAACACCCGTCCCCCGCGTGAGCCCAGCGTGATCGTCAACCTGCCCCCGCTGCGTCTGGACAT
>JAEWEX010000502.1 GCA_023389135.1 Pseudomonadota bacterium
GTGCTGGCCGGCATGATCGCGGGGCTCCTGGCGCAGCGCATGCCGGCCTTCGAGGCGGCGGCGGCCGCCGTGTGGCTCCACGGGGAGGCCGCCTGGCGCTGCGGCCCGGGCATGACCGCCGAGGATCTGCCCGGCGCGCTGCCGGGCGTCATGGCCGGACTTTACGACCGCTGGTCGCTGTGGCCGTCCAGGCACGACCCGCTGGCCGGGCTGTGACCGCCCTGTCATTTTCTGGTGCATGCGGCGGCGGGCGTGCTATAGACGCGCCGGTTCGCGGCCGTGAGGTCGCGGAGCGCCCGGCGCGGGCGTGGCGGAACTGGTAGACGCGCTGGATTTAGGTTCCAGTGACGAATGTCGTGGGGGTTCAAGTCCCTCCGCCCGCACCAGAGCCGCCCGAAACGACAGCCACAAGCGTGCGGCGCGCGGCGAGCGCGCGCGATCGACCCGAAAGACGAAGACATGCAGGTTAAAGAGACCCTCTCGGAGGGCCTGAAGCGCGAGTTCAAGATCACGGTCCCGGCGTCAGACCTGGGACAGCGGCTCGACGAGCGTCTGGTCGCCCTCAAGGACCGCGTGCGCATCAACGGGTTCCGGCCCGGCAAGGTGCCGGTGCAGCACCTGCGCCGCGTCTACGGCAAGGCCGTGATGGGCGAGCTCATCCAGGAAGTGATCGGCGACGCCAACAAGCGCATCGTCGAGGACAACGACGTCAAGCTGGCCATGCGGCCGAAGGTCAGCCTGCCGGAGGACGAGGCGGAAGTCGCCCGCGTGCTCGAGGCGCAGGGCGACCTCGTGTTCGACGTCTCGGTGGAGATCCTGCCGCGCATCGAGGTCACCGACCTCAAGGCGATCAAGGCGGACAAGCCGGTGGCGGACGTGACCGACGCCGAGGTCGACGACGCGCTGGAGCGCATCGCCAAGCAGAACCGCCCGTATTCCGCCAAGGGGGAGGGCGCCGCGGTGGCCGACGGCGACCGCGCCACGGTGGACTTCGCGGGCGAGATCGACGGCGTCGCCTTCGACGGCGGCACCGGTTCGGACATGCCTGTCGATGTGGGATCGGGCACCTTCATCCCGGGCTTCGAGGAGCAGCTCATCGGCATGAAGGCCGGCGACGACGGCGAGATCGAGGTGACCTTCCCGGAGACCTATCCGCGTCCCGACCTGGCCGGAAAGCCGGCCCGGTTCAAGGTCACGGTCAAGGCCGTCGAGACCCCCGGCGAACGCCCGGTGGACGACGAGCTCGCCAAGACGGTCGGCCTGGAATCGCTCGACAAGCTCAAGGACGCCGTGCGCCAGCAGATCGAGCGCGACTATGCGTCGCTGACCCGCCAGAAGCTGAAGCGCAGCCTGCTGGACGCGCTGGACGAGCGCCACGGCTTCGACCTGCCGCCGACGCTGGTGGAGCAGGAGTTCACCGGCATCTGGACCCAGATCGAGCGCGAGCTGGAGCAGACCGGCAAGTCGCTGGCCGACGAGGGCAAGTCCGAGGACGAGGCCAGGGCCGAGTACCGCAAGATCGCGGAGCGGCGGGTTCGGCTCGGGCTGGTGCTTGCGGAAATCGGTGAGAAGAACAACATCACCGTCACGGACGACGAAGTGACTCGCGCGATCGTGGACCGCGCCCGCCAGTTCCCCGGCCGGGAGCAGCAGGTCTGGGAGTTCTACCGGAGCACTCCGGAAGCGCTCGCCGAGCTGCGCGCCCCGATCTTCGAGGAGAAGGTGATCGACTTCATCGCCGAGCTGGCCGACGTGACCGAAAAGAAGGTCACGCGCGAGGAGCTGGCGAAGAACGAGGACGACGAGGCGGACGCGGCCTGACGCGGCCGCGACCGACCGGAGGCTCCATTGGCTGACATGCGCGATCCCATCGACACCTACATGAACTATCTCGTGCCGATGGTGGTCGAGCAGACCAACCGCGGCGAGCGGGCGTTCGACATCTATTCGAGGCTGCTCAAGGAGCGCATCATCTTCCTGACCGGCCCGGTCGAGGACGGGATGGCCTCCCTGATGGTGGCGCAGATGCTCTTTCTGGAGGCGGAAAACCCCAAGAAGGAGATCTCGATGTACATCAACTCGCCGGGCGGGGTGGTGACGTCGGGGCTCGCGATCTACGACACCATGCAGTACATCCGCCCGCCGGTCTCCACGCTGTGCGTGGGCCAGGCGGCGTCCATGGGATCGCTGCTGCTCACCGCCGGCGCCGACGGCATGCGGTTCTGCACGCCCAACGCCCGCGTCATGCTGCACCAGCCCTCCGGCGGCTTCCGCGGCCAGGCCTCGGACATCGAGCGCCACGCCGAGGACATCGTGAAGATCAAGCGGCGGCTGAACGAGATCTACGTCAAGCACACCGGCAAGGAATACGAGGTGATCGAGCGCACGCTCGACCGCGACCATTTCATGTCCGCGGAGCAGGCGCGCGAGTTCGGCATCGTCGACCGCGTGATCGAGACGCGTCCGGTCACGGAAGGGTGACCTCGCGCCGCCTTACCGTCGCCGCGCGGCGCTGTTTACGTTACGGCGGGATGGCGGTGCGCCATCGTTAATGGTCTGTTGATTTCGTCCGTCTTAGCGTGATGACATCAGGCGTCGCGAAGGCGTCGTCCGTCGGCGGATTCGCCGCATGGAAGCCGTATGGCCCGCCAGTTGCCGAGCGTGCGACACGCATGGTTTGCAATCCGCGCCGGCGGGCCCAATGTGAAGCGCGGAGCGTGCCCGAGGGCCGCGGTGCGCGAGGAGCATGCAGATGAGCAAGTCCGGAACCGAGTCCAAGAACACCCTCTACTGCTCGTTCTGCGGCAAGAGCCAGCACGAGGTCCGCAAGCTGATCGCCGGGCCGACCGTGTTCATCTGCGACGAGTGCGTCGAGCTGTGCATGGACATCATCCGTGAGGAGAACAAGTCCTCGCTGGTGAAGTCGCGGGACGGCGTGCCGACCCCGCGCGAGATCCGCAAGGTGCTGGACGACTACGTGATCGGCCAGGACCAGGCCAAGAAGGTGCTGTCGGTCGCGGTCCACAACCACTACAAGCGGCTTGGCCACGCCACCAAGCACAACGATGTGGAACTCGCGAAGTCCAACATCCTGCTGGTCGGCCCGACCGGCTCGGGCAAGACGCTGCTGGCCCAGACGCTGGCGCGCATCCTCGACGTGCCGTTCACCATGGCGGACGCCACCACGCTGACCGAGGCCGGCTATGTCGGCGAGGATGTGGAGAACATCATCCTCAAGCTGCTGCAATCGGCCGACTACAATGTCGAGCGGGCCCAGCGCGGCATCGTCTACATCGACGAGATCGACAAGATCTCCCGCAAGTCCGACAACCCCTCCATCACCCGCGACGTCTCGGGCGAGGGCGTGCAGCAGGCCCTGCTGAAGATCATGGAAGGCACGGTCGCCAGCGTGCCGCCCCAGGGCGGGCGCAAGCACCCGCAGCAGGAGTTCCTGCAGGTCGACACCACCAACATCCTGTTCATCTGCGGCGGCGCCTTCGCCGGGCTGGAACGGATCATCTCGGCCCGCGGGAAGGGAACCTCCATCGGCTTCGGCGCCAAGGTCACGGCCCCCGAGGACCGGCGCACCGGCGAGATCTTCCGCGAGGTGGAGCCGGAGGACCTGCTGAAGTTCGGCCTTATCCCGGAGTTCGTCGGCCGCCTGCCGGTGATCGCGACGCTGGAGGACCTCGACGTCGAGGCGCTCAGGACGATCCTGCAGGAGCCCAAGAACGCGCTGGTCAAGCAGTATCAGCGCCTGTTCGAGATGGAGGGCATCGGCCTGTCGTTCCACGAGGACGCGCTGAGCTCCATCGCCCGCAAGGCCATCGAGCGCAAGACCGGCGCGCGCGGGCTGAGGTCGATCCTCGAGCAGATCCTGCTCGACACCATGTACGAGCTGCCGAGCCTGGAAGGGGTCGAGGAGGTCGTGATCGGCGGCGATGTGGTCGAGGGCAAGGCCCGACCGCTCTACATCTACGCCGACAGGGCCGGCGACGCCGGCGCCAGCGCCTGACACGGAGAGGCCCGGCCCCGGTCCGGGCCGATCCGCGATCTTGAAATCGCACGGCCGGGTGGCCACTTGACCATCGAGAGACGTGTCCGGCTCCTCCGGCCGGACGCGCGACCGAGACCCCCGACCGAGAGGCGCTGCTTCTGCGCCGACTCAGCCTACGCTCGGCGCATAACAGGCGGCAGCCACGGGACGACGGCTGTCGCCGCACAAGGACCGTTGCCATGAGCACTTCCAAGCCTCGCCCGACGCTGCCTCCCGGAGCCGTGGACACCTTCCCCGTCCTGGCGCTGCGCGACATCGTCGTGTTCCCGCACATGATCGTGCCGCTGTTCGTCGGCCGGGAGAAGTCGATCAAGGCGCTCGAGGAGGTGATGCGGCAGGAAAAGCCGATCCTGCTCGCGACCCAGAAGAACCCCAGCGACGACGATCCGGAGCCCAAGGGCATCTATGAGATCGGAACGCTGGCGAGCGTGCTGCAGCTGCTCAAGCTGCCCGACGGCACCGTCAAGGTGCTGGTCGAGGGCACCGGCCGCGCCATCATCCGCAGCTACACCGGCCAGCCGGAGTTCTACGAGGCGCAGGTCGAGGCGCTGGCCGAGGGCACGGGCGAGCGCGTCGAGATCGAGGCGCTGGCCCGCTCCGTGGTCGGCGAGTTCGAGAACTACGTCAAGCTGAACAAGAAGGTCTCCGCCGAGGTCGTCACCGCGATCACCCAGATCGACGAGCCCTCCAAGCTCGCCGACACCATCGCCTCGCACCTGTCGGTCAAGATCCCCGACAAGCAGGCGATCCTGGAGCTGCTCGACGTCGGCGAGCGGCTGGAGCGCGTGCTCGGGCTCATGGAGAGCGAGATCTCGGTCCTCCAGGTGGAGAAGCGCATCCGCACGCGGGTGAAGCGCCAGATGGAGAAGACCCAGCGCGAGTACTACCTCAACGAGCAGATGAAGGCGATCCAGAAGGAGCTCGGCGACGATGACGGCCGCGACGACCTGGTCGAGCTCGAGGAGCGCATCGCCAAGACCAAGCTGTCGAAGGAAGCGCGCGACAAGGCCCTGGCCGAGCTGAAGAAGCTCAAGCAGATGAGCCCGATGTCGGCGGAATCCACCGTGTCGCGGAACTATCTGGACTGGCTGCTGTCGATCCCCTGGGGCGTGAAGAGCAAGGTCAAGAAGGACCTGGCCTTCGCCGAGCAGGTGCTCGACGCCGACCATTTCGGCCTCGACAAGGTCAAGGAGCGGATCGTCGAGTACCTGGCCGTGCAGCAGCGCGCCAACAAGCTCGCCGGCCCGATCCTGTGCCTGGTCGGCCCCCCCGGCGTCGGCAAGACCTCGCTGGGCAAGTCGATCGCCAAGGCCACGGGCCGCGAGTTCGTGCGCATGTCGCTGGGCGGCGTGCGCGACGAGGCGGAGATCCGCGGCCACCGCCGGACCTATATCGGCTCGATGCCCGGCAAGATCGTGCAGTCCATGAAGAAGGCGAAGAAGGCCAATCCGCTGTTCCTCCTGGACGAGATCGACAAGATGGGCATGGACTTCCGCGGCGACCCCTCGTCGGCGCTGCTGGAGGTGCTGGACCCGGAGCAGAACGGCACGTTCAACGACCACTACCTGGAGGTCGACTACGACCTGTCCAACGTGATGTTCGTCACCACGGCCAACACGCTCAACATCCCGGCGCCGCTGCTGGACCGGATGGAGGTGATCCGCATCGCCGGATACACCGAGAGCGAGAAGGTGGAGATCGCGCGGCGCCACCTCATCCCCGGCCAGCTCAAGAAGCACGGGCTGGCGGAGAAGGAGTGGTCCATCGACGATGGCGGCCTGACCGAGCTCGTGCGCCGCTACACGCGGGAGGCGGGCGTCCGCAACCTCGAGCGCGAGATCGCCAACCTGATCCGCAAGGCGGTGAAGGAGCTGCTGACCTCCAAGAAGCGGACGGTGAAGGTCACCGCCAAGACCGTGGCGGACTATCTCGGCGTGCCGAAGTACCGCTACGGCGAGGCGGAGGGCGAGGACCAGGTGGGCGTCGTCACGGGCCTCGCCTGGACCGAGGTCGGCGGCGAGCTGCTGACGATCGAGGGCCTGATGATGCCCGGCAAGGGCAAGATGACGGTCACCGGCAACCTGCGCGACGTCATGAAGGAATCGATCTCGGCGGCGGCGTCCTATGTCCGCTCCCGTGCGGTGGCCTTCGGCGTCAAGCCGCCGCTGTTCGACCGGCGCGACATCCACGTCCACGTGCCGGAAGGCGCGACCCCCAAGGACGGGCCGTCCGCGGGCGTGGCCATGGCGACGGCGATCGTCTCGGTGATGACCGGCATTCCGGTGCGCCGCGACGTGGCCATGACGGGCGAGATCACGCTGCGGGGCAGGGTGCTGCCCATCGGCGGGCTCAAGGAGAAGCTGCTGGCCGCCCATCGCGGCGGCATCAAGACGGTGCTGATCCCGGAGGACAACGCCAAGGACCTGGCCGACATCCCCGACGCCGTGAAGGCGGGCCTGGAGATCGTCCCGGTCGCCCGCATGGACGAGGTGGTCAGCCGGGCGCTGGTGCGCACGCCGGACCCGATCGAGTGGGAAGAGGACGAGGCGGCCCCGGCGCCGCCCGTGACGGAGGAGGATTCGTCGGCGCTGACCGCCCACTGATCCCCTCGGATTTGAAGCATTCGCGCCCCGTCCGGACCTCCGGGCGGGGCGTTTTCGTCACAGTCGGGACGGATTAATTGGGGATTTCCCCCTTCCATGGGCATCGAGCCCAAGAACCGCTTGCGTTTGCGCCGATTTCGCGAAAGTGTCCCGGCGCGCGGCGTCGGCCGCGCGATTCCTATTCGTTGTGGAGGACTCCCATGAACAAGTCGGACCTGATCGCGGCGGTCGCCGACAAGGCCGGTCTCACCAAAGCCCAGGCATCGTCCGCCGTGGAGGCGACGATCGACTCCATCGTCGACACCCTCAAGGACGGTGGCGAGGTTCGTCTGGTCGGCTTCGGCACGTTCCAGGTGGTGAACCGCGCAGCCGGCGTCGGCCGCAACCTGCGCACCGGCCAGACCATCAAGATCCCCGCGTCCAAGACGCCCAAGTTCAAGGCCGGTCAGGTCCTGAAGGACGCCGTCAACAAGTGACGCGCGCCGCACCGCGGCGCTCCGGCAGCCTTCCGGGCCTGGAGTCGCCGCGCTTGCGCCCGCCCCGTCGCGGCCCTTAGAAGAAGGGGTCCGGCGGGCGGTTAGCTCAGTTGGTAGAGCATCTCGTTTACACCGAGAGGGTCGGCGGTTCGAGCCCGTCACCGCCCACCAGCCGGGCGCCCCCCGGCCGCATGTCGCGGCCGCCTTGCGGGGCGATGGAAATCAGCCTGCGGCGTGCTTGACACCGGCAGGGGCCTCACGTAACACCCGGGGCCTCGCCGGAGCGCAAAAGCGCTTCTCGGGGGTGTAGCTCAGTTGGTTAGAGCGCCGGCCTGTCACGCCGGAGGCCGCGGGTTCGAGTCCCGTCACTCCCGCCATCATTCTCCCGTGAGGATGTCGGATTTGCGGGTTCCGCCGCTGCCGCGGCCGATCCAAGAAAGTATCAACCCGGACCGGCTGTTGATACGTTCGGATGGCCATTGACGCTTCTGCTTCTCGAAATTGCGCGACGGGTGCGATCAGCCGCCTGTCAGGTAGCCATGGTCTCGGCACATCTCGACAAAGGCGCGAACCGTTCGGACCATGTCCTGCCCGGTGAACAGATGCCGATAGATAGGCACCTTGTCGGCGAGCGGCAGCAGTCGGCCCGGGACGTGCCAATCGTGGAATTTAATGTTGACCTCGCAGACGAGCGACCTCCCCGACGATAGCTGGGGCAGGATGTCGTAGGCATAAAAGCCCGGCCCAAGAACCTTTCCTGCCCTGGCGCAGATTTCCGCTATTTCGCCGGTTCTTGGCACCGCCACAGTCTCGTGCAGGTGGGCGATGAGGTCCGGGTCCAGGGGTATGTCCTTTGCGTGCACAGCAGGATTGCCCTCGGCGGTCGGTCGGCACCTGACGAAAAGGTCAGTCATGTGTTCGCCGACCGCCATAGCGCGCAGGCAGACGTAGTACGATGCGCCGCGGAACTCGTGGCCAGTATCGATGAACCGCCGGTTGTAGCGACCGGAATTGCCGGCATGTTCCGCGCTGGTGATCTCCACGGGCTCGGCACTTCCGAAGGCACTGTTTGAGAAAACGAGGCCATCACTGGCAATCTCGGGCATGGGGATCAGGGCGCTAAGTGCGCCATGGGCCGCTGCCTTGTCGCCCACAAGCGCCCCGAGACGGGCAGGGTGCACGAGTAGGCTTCCGGGAAGCTCCGAAACCAGGCTTTCGAGCGATCTGACCTCGTCAAAGGTCGCATCGTCCATCGCCCCCTCGCGATATACGGCAATCACGACCGAATGGACGTGCTTGCCGCGGCGAGGCTTGAACTGCGCAACGGTGGGATAGACGAAAAACTCGCCCCCCGCTGCGAGGACGCTCTTCCTTAAGACCGGGAAGAACTTTTCCGGCTGAACCTTGCCGGAGCCGCTGAGCCCGTAGCGTTCGGTGCCGACGACAATGACCTGGCTCCGCCGAGCAGGCGTCACCTTCGACATCACCTTCCCGCCAGTTTCTTCCGGGCCTCGTCCGGGTTGGCATTCGCTATGCCCCACCAAGGCAGCCGAACGCCGAGCGCATCGGAGAGCTTTGCCCTTGCGCTATCCTCAGCGATGTCGATCTCGACGAAGCGCCTGTCGCCCGCGAAGAAGTGCCTCAATGCGTCGTGGTGCCTGCGGATCCAGGCCTCGATCTCGGGCAGCGAGCCGTAGCCGCGGGGCAGCCCGATGATGTCCGACTTGAGAAAGCGCATCTGCATGTCGCCCCAGCGCGAGATGCTTGACGCGGTGGCCTTCGGATCGCGGAAGTTGAGGACCATGAGACAGTCGGGGTGTAGCTCTCGCACTCTGGCGAGGAACGCGAAGTCGAGCTGCGGCCACAGATTGAGGGAAGCCGCCGGAATGCAGACGTCGGCCTGGGTGATCGCGTCAACGTGTCCGAGCTTCGAGAACGGATCGCCGTGCCGGAAATGGTTCTTGTACAGGAGCTCGCCGACGTATTGGCCGGTTGGCGCCTGCCAGTGCCACGAATTGAGGCCCGCCTCTACAAACGCTGTCTGGATCGTGGTGGTCCCGGACTTGGGAAATCCTACGACAAAAGCCTTCACGATATTCTCCGGTGCCGCTGCGTCGGGACAAACTACCCATGCCTGCCGGCGCTGCAACCCGCGCCGCCGGCCAGTGGCCATCAAGGCTCTTCCGCCAACCCCATTTCGCATTGCGGCATTAAGCTCCTGGCGCGGCCTTGCCTCGGCGGGATGCCTACGATAAGCCTCGCCCGACGAAGTTCAGAGCGACTCCAGAATGCGCCTCGGCATCGCGCCGGGCGCTGTCGTCGCGAAGGCGTTTCCGGGCTTCTTC
>JAEWEX010000036.1 GCA_023389135.1 Pseudomonadota bacterium
CGGCCCCGCCGCACGCGGCAGGTCGGCCGGGGACGCGCGGCGCAGCCCGCGGCCTGGGGTCAGCAGCGATACCGCCTCCAGGATGTTGGTCTTTCCGGCGCCGTTCGGCCCCGCCAGCGCCACGGTCGCGCCACCGGTCTCGATGTCGAGCGCACCGTGGTTGCGGAAATCGGTCAGGCGGAGGGACAGGACTGCGGCGCGGCTGGTCATGGTGATGGGCGGCGGACGCCGCGCCGGCGTGAAGCGCCCGCCCGCGCCCGCCTCCAAGCGCGCGGGGAGGGGCGCCGCCTCACACCCGCATGGGCATCAGCACATAGAGAGCGGAGACGCCGTCCTGCTCGTGGATCAGGGTCGGCGAGCCCGGATCGGCGAGCTTCATGACCGCGGTGTCGCCGTCGATCTGGCTGGCGATGTCCAGCAGGTAGCGCGAGTTGAAGCCGATCTCGATGGGGTCGCTGGAATAGTCCGCCTCAAGTTCCTCGGTCGCGGTGCCGCTGTCGGGATTGGTCACGGTCAGCACCACCCGGCCGTCCGCCACGGCGAGCTTCACCGCGCGACCGCGCTCCGAGGAGATCGTCGAGACGCGGTCGACCGCGGCGGTGAACGAGGCCTTGTCGACGACCAGAGCCTTGTCGTTGCCCACCGGGATCACCCGGCCATAGTCGGGGAAGGTGCCGTCGATCAGCTTGGAGGTCAGAACCACCGAGCCGACCGAGAAGCGGATCTTGACCGGCGACAGTTCCACGGTCACGGAGCCGTCCGGGTCCTCCAGCAGGCGCTGCACCTCGGACACGCATTTGCGCGGCACGATGACGCCGGGCATCGCCTCCGAGCCCGTGGGCGCCGGGATCTCCACCCGCGCCAGCCGGTGGCCGTCGGTGGCGACCGCGCGCAGCATGCGGATGCCGTCCACCTCCACCGCATGCATGTAGATGCCGTTGAGGTAGTAGCGGGTCTCCTCGGTGGAGATGGCGAACTGGGTCTTGTCGATCAGCCGGCGCAGGTCGGCGGCCGAAATCTCGAACCGCACCGGCAGCTCACCGGCCGTGAGGTCGGGAAAGTCGCTTTCCGGCAGCGTCTGCAGCGTGAAGCGCGAACGCCCGGCGCTCAGCGCCAGCGTCGCCCGGTCGCCGGACTGGTCCAGCGTCACCTGGCTGCCATCGGGCAGCTTGCGGATGATGTCGTAGAAGGTGTGGGCGGGAACCGTCGTGGCGCCGCCCTGGCCGACCTCCGCCGCCGCTTCCTCCACGACCTCCAGGTCGAGGTCGGTCGCCTGCATGCGCAGGCCGGCGCCGGAGCCGCGCAGCAGCACGTTGGACAGGATCGGTATGGTGGTGCGCCGCTCCACGACCCGGTGCACGTGGCCCAGGGCCTTGAGGAGCGCCGCGCGCTCGAGCGTCACCCGCATGGAAAGTCCCCGCAACTCAGGCAGGCGCGCCGGGACCGGCCGGCCCCGCGCGCCGGGAGCGGGACATTGGCGAACCCGCCCGCGTTTCGCAAGGGTCTGTCGGCGCTTTTCGACAGCGCTTCCGCCTCATTCCTGCAGGAGGCGCTTGAGGAGCTCGACCTCCTCGGCGAGCCGGTTGTCCGACCCGATCAGCCCGTCGATCTTGCGCACGGCGTGGAGCACCGTGGTGTGGTCCCGGCCGCCGAAGCGCCGGCCGATCTCCGGCAGCGAGCGCAGTGTCAGCGTCTTGGCCAGATACATGGCGACCTGGCGCGGGCGCACCACCGTCTGGGTCCGGCGCGACGACAGGATGTCCTGGCGGGACACGTTGTAGTGCCGCGCCACCATGCGCTGGATGTCCTCGATCTTGACCCGCCGCGGCTCGCGGGTGCGCACCAGGTCGCGCAGCTTGTCCTCGGCCATCTCCATGGTGACCGGCGCGTTCTCCAGCGTGTTGTGGGCGACCAGCCGGTTGACCGCGCCCTCCAGGTCGCGGCCGTTGGCGGTCACCACCCGGGCCACATAGGCGGCGACGTCCGGCGGCACCGAGAATGAGGGGTGGCGGCGCGACGCCTGCGCGATGCGGATCTTCAGGATGGCCAGCCGCAGCTCCTCGTCCAGCGCGCCCATCTCCACCGCGAGCCCGCCCGCCAGCCGCGAGCGCAGGCGCTCGTCGAAGCTCTCCAGTTCCGCCGGCGGCCGGTCGGCCGCCACCACGATCTGCTTGCCGGCGTCGATCAGGGCGTTCAGCGTGTGGCTGAACTCCTGCTGCACGCTCTTGCCCTGCAGGAACTGGACGTCGTCGATGACCAGCACGTCGATGGCCCTGAGCGCCTCCTTGAAGGCGAGCGCCGTCTGGGCCCGCAGCGCCGACACGAAGCCGAACATGAAGCGCTCGGCCGTGAGGTAGATCACCCGTCGGCCGGCATCGGTGGTGGCGCAGCAGATCGCCTGCAGCAGGTGGGTCTTGCCGAGGCCCACGGCGGCGTGGACGTAGAGCGGATTGAAGCGGACCGCCTCGCCGCTGCGCGCCTGGGAGACCTCGCGGGCGGCGGCGTGGGCGAGCCCGTTGGAGCGGCCGACCAGGAACGTCTCGAAGGTCAGCCGCCGGTCCAGCGGCGAGCCCATCAGGGCCGAGCCGGAGGCGGGCTCGCCCGACGCGGTCGGCGCCGCCACCACGGCGCGGGGGGCTGCGGCCTCGCCGCGCGCCTCCACGGGCTTCGGCACGGCGCGCACCACGGCGCTGCGCACCGCCAGCGAGATGCGGCGCACCTGCGGCGCCTCGGCCGCGAAGGCGCGGATGATGCGGTCGGCGTAATGGGCGTCGATCCAGCTCTTGAGGAAGCGGGTCGGCACCGTCAGCGACGCCGTGCCGTCCTCCTCGACATCCTCGAGGGCGAGCCGCGAGAACCAGCTCGAATAGACGTCCTCTCCCAGCTCGGCCCTGAGCCGCGCCTGCACCCGGATCCATGCCGCCCCCGTGTCGGCGACGTCGCCGTCGGCCAGCGGGGCGGAATCGGGCAGGGGGACTTGGGCAAGCGCGGCGAGCATTTCGGTCTCCGTGTCAGTCGGGGAAGCGGACGTTTCGATGGCGTGCGTCGGTGGAGGGACGGTGTCGCCGGATGGCCGGCGCGTCATCGCCCGCCTCCGGCTGCGGGCTCGACGGGGAGGCCGAGGCCTTCCCAACCGGCTTCGGGCGCCCAGGGGTGCCCCGAATAGCCATGGGCGACATTGGTGGCGCCGGCCCATCCCAGCGCCGCCATCAGTTCGGCGGCGGCGCGGCTGCGCCCGCCGGAGCGGCAGATGAAGAGCAGCGGCGCGTCCCGCGGCGTGCCCGCCGGCAGTCCGCCGGCGATGTCCGCCATGAAGGCCTCCATGGTCATGCCCGGCGCCGCCGGCCACGGGGCGGCGAGCACCGGCTTGCCCAGCGCCGCCAGCGACGGCCGTCCGGCGGCCTCGATCTCCGACGGCAGACGGACATCCACCAGCCGCGCATCCGGGTCGCTGCGCAGAAGCTCGAAGGCCTCGCGCGGCCCGACCTCCCGCACGCCGGATGGAAACGGCTCAGCCATGGCAAAATTCTCCCCGCACCCGCCGCCGCATAGCGAAGGGCTTGCCCAGTCGACACATCGTAAGCCGCACGGCGTCCCGGCAAACCGGCCCGTTACGCGCCATCCTCATAAGCACCGAACTTTCGGTCCGCGAGTATCGCCCCTGGAGAGTTCCCCTTCCGTGGAAGGAGAGCTGACGTGGCAGAGACAATACTTTGCCGCACCCATGAACTATGAGCGCTACGCCTCAGTCGATTTGAGGATTACTCGGGAAGGCCCCGTGCGATGGGGAGACATTACACAGCCGGCCTCCGCAGGCGCAACCCGCCAGACGCCCCGGATGGCCGAATCCGACCCTCTGTGGCTTTGCCGCAATTGGGCACCGTTTCGAGTCCGATCGGACAAACCGCTGACTCTCCGGAGGATTCGAACCGCCGTTAAGGCGCCGTAAATTTTCGTTCCGGATGCGGAAAATTTCACCTGCGGGGGCGGCTCGAAGGGTGCCCCCGACCGCTTGCCGGGGCATCGGACGCCGTCCATCCGGCAAGCTGTTTCGCCGGCTTGGTTTTTTCTGTGCGGGCGATGTCGCCGGACTGTCACACCGACCGTGACATTTGAGCCAAGTGTCTCCGCACAAACGAAAAAGCCCGGCACATGGCCGGGCCTTGAGGCACCAAAGCGGCAGGATGTCAGGCGGAAATGGACTTCACACGCGCCGCCAGGCGGGAGACTTTCCGCGACGCCGTGTTCTTGTGCAGGATGCCCTTCTGGGCAGCGCGCATCAGCTCGGGCTGGGCCGCCTGGAGGGCGGTGCGGGCCCCGGCGGCGTCACCGGAGGCGATCGCCTCCTCCACCTTGCGCAGGAAGCTGCGCATCCGGCTCTTGCGGGTCTTGTTGACCGCAGTGCGCGTGGCGATCTTGCGGGTGGCCTTCTTGGCCGAAGACGTATTGGGCATGGTGCGTCCTTGGAGTCTCGCGCCAGATCCCGGCCATCCCCGGCCGGCGCGTGAAAGCGATGGCGGCGGAGACATGCCCCGCCGCGCGTGGGCGGACCTATAGTCCCGCCACGCCCGCGCGTCAACGGCCGGCGCGTCGACGGTTTGCCCCGGGGCACGGTAGCGCCATTGCGGCGCCCGCTTTGGACCGGCACTCTCCGCACCGATTCTATCATGCGCCCCATGCCAGAGCCCGAACCCGGCCGTCGTCCCACCCTCGCGGAGGCCCGCGCGGCGCTGAAATCCGTGTTCGGCTACGACGACTTCCGGCCGGGCCAGGAGGAGGTAATCGCGGCCGCGCTCGGCGGCGAGGACGTGCTGGCGGTGATGCCGACCGGGTCGGGCAAGTCCATGTGCTACCAGCTGCCCGCGGTGGTGGCCGGCGGGCTCACGCTGGTGGTGTCGCCGCTGATCGCGCTGATGCGGGACCAGGTCCGGCAGCTCGATGCCGTGGGCGTGGCCGCCGCGACGCTCAATTCCATGACCGACCCGGCCGAGACCGAGCAGGCATGGCGGCGGCTGGAGGCCGGCGAGCTCCGGCTGCTGTTCGTCGCGCCGGAGCGGCTGGCGAACGGGCTCGCCGCCCGCCTCGGCCGCATGGGGGTGGCGCGGCTCGCCATCGACGAGGCGCATTGCGTCTCGCAATGGGGCCACGACTTCCGGCCCGACTACCGCAACCTCGCGCGCGTCCGCGAAGCGCTGGGCTCGCCGCCGGTGATGGCGCTGACAGCCACGGCTGACGCCGCCACGCGCGCCGACATCGCCCGCGAGCTCTTTCCCGAGCCGCCGCACACCGTGGTGCACTCCTTCGACCGGCCGAACCTCGCCATCGCCTTCGCCGTCAAGGACCGGCCGCGCGCCCAGATCGAGGATGTGGTCGCCCGCCACCGCTCGTCATCCGGCATCGTCTATGTCGCCGCCCGCCAGCGCGCCGAGGGGCTGGCGGAGTGGCTGTCGGGCAAGGGCGTCAAGGCGCTGGCCTACCATGCCGGCCTGCCCCAGGAGGTGCGCGCCCGCAACCAGGACGCCTTCCTGCAGGAGGATGGCGTGGTGATGACGGCCACCGTCGCCTTCGGCATGGGCATCAACAAGCCCGACGTGCGCTTCGTGGTCCATGCCGACATGCCCGGCGGCATCGAGGCCTGGTACCAGGAGATCGGCCGCGCCGGCCGCGACGGGCTGCCGGCCGAGACGCTGACGCTCTATGGCATGGAGGACATGGCGCTGCGCCGCCGTCAGATCGGCGAGAAGGACGTCTCGCCCGAGCGCCGCCGCATCGAGGAGCGCCGGCTCTCCGCCATGATCGACCTCGCGGAGGCCGCCACCTGCCGCCGGCAGGCGTTTCTCGCCTATTTCGGCGAGGCGAGCGGCCCGTGCGGCCGCTGCGACCTGTGCGCCGGCGGGGCGAAGACCTATGACGCGAGCGTCGACGCCCAGAAGGTGCTGTCCGCCGTGGTGCGCTCCGGGCAGCGCTTCGGCGCGGCGCATGTGGCGGACATCCTGACGGGGGAGGCGAGCGACGCGGTGCGCCGCCACGGCCATGACGGGCTGAAGACCTTCGGCGTCGGCCAGGACCGCGACCGCCGCCAGTGGATGACGACGGTGCGCCAGCTCTATGCGGCGGGCGCGCTCGCCGAGGCCAGCACCGAGCATGGCGGCTTCGCGCTCACCGAGCGCGGCGAGGCGATCATGCTGGGCCGCGAAACCGTGGAATTGCGCGTGCCCGAGGACAGGCCCGCCCGGCGCCGGCGGTCCGATCGCGCGGCGCCGGCCGAGGGTCTGGAGGCCGACGTCGCCGCCCTGTTCGAGCATCTGCGGACGCTCAGGCTGGAACTCGCCCGCGCGCAGGGCGTCGCGGCCTATGTCGTGTTTCCGGACCGCACGCTGATCGACATGGCGCGGCTCAGGCCTTCGTGCCTTGCCGACATGAAGCTCGTCGACGGCGTTGGCGAGGCCAAGCTGGCGCGCTATGGCGAGCGGTTCCTCGCGGCGATCCGGGCGTTCGCGGCAGGCGCCTAGCGTCGCCGCCGGTGGCGCCGGCGGCATGTCGCGGCTTGACCGCGGCGTCCGGCATCGCCCATGTCATCGCCCACCGAAAGCCAGGCCGGCGCCCGGTAGGGAATTGCGGCCGCCCGCGCAAGCCATGGCCCGGATGCGCTCCGGACCGGGCGGGGAGGGCGAGCGCCTCCCCCCGCAATCCGGTGGAAATTCCCTGAAATCATCCCCATTTGGGGATAGGTTGGCAGGACGAATCGACCCGGGCTGCCGGGTCCGCAGGAGACGCAGTCGCAGATGACCGACGAGACCACGGCCGCGGGCCAGGCGAGCGCCGACTACGGTGCGGATTCCATCAAGGTCCTCAAGGGCCTGGATGCGGTGCGCAAGCGGCCGGGCATGTATATCGGCGACACCGACGACGGCTCGGGCCTGCATCACATGGTCTATGAGGTGGTGGACAA
>JAEWEX010000093.1 GCA_023389135.1 Pseudomonadota bacterium
CGGCGCGCGGGCGCATGTAGACGGTCTCGCCGAGACCGATCGAGCCGGTGATGGTGTAGCCCACCGCCGGCGTGTAGCTGAAGGTGACCTCGGCGACGATGATGGTGGAGTTCGGAATGGCCAGCCCTTCCGGCAGCGCGTAGCTCGCGCCCTCCGACAGGGGCGAGGCGTTCTGCGCGTCGGACCACACCACGGTCGCGGCGCCGTCCTCGTCGATGGCCAGGCTGGCGACCACGATCTGCGCCGCGCCGCCGTCATAGGGCGCCATCACCGCGTCGGCGGCGGCCATGATGTTCTGGACGTCCTGGTCGCCCAGTTCCTCGCTCTGGGCCACCAGGTCGCTGATGGTGCGCGCCACCAGCGTCACCTTGCGGTCGATGGCGACCGCCTGGCTCACCTCGATGCCGCCGAGATACAGCGTCAGCATGAAGGGAAGAACCAGCGCGAATTCAACGGCGGAAACACCGCGGTCGTCGCCGGCGCCGCGGCGGATCATGGAGCGGAGCGCGCGCATGGGCGTCCTCACTGGCCGGCCGCCGCTATGGCGCCGAACGGCTCGTTGCGGAAGGCGCTGGTCGCCATCACCAGGCGGCGGCCATTGGGCATGTCGGCGAGGTTGAGGCCGAGCAGCGAGATCACCACGGGCCACTCATAGACCGCCCGCACCAGCACGATGTCGCCGCCCTGGCCGGGCTGGAAGGCGAAGCCGCTTGTGTCCAGTTCGCCGGCCTCGTTGACGGGGCGCTCCGGCGCGGCGAAGCCCGCCAGCACCCGGACGTCCACCTGCACGCCGGCCTCGCAGTCGAACATGCCGCCGACGCGGTCGCACAGCCGCTCCTTGAACTCCGCCTCAGAGATTCCCTGCGACTGGACCTGGCCGGTCATGACCAGCCGGCCGGTATCGGCGACGGCGGTCTCCAGCACCTGGCCGGCGAAGAACACCAGCGCCGTCTCCAGGATGGCGAAGATCAGCGCGAAGAACGGCAGGGCGACCAGCGCGAACTCGACGACGGTCGCGCCCTTGCGCTCGCGCACGAAGCGCCGCAGCAGCCCACCGGGGCTGATGGGCGCAGGCGGCGGGATCGGGGCAGGAGCGTTCATTCGGACGTCTCCACGAGGGCGCTCGGCCCGTCAGGAGACCTTCCTAACCCGCAATTCTTTGAAAGAGCGTTAGCGCAATCGCAGGGATCGGAGGGTTCCGGGCGCGTCAGCGCGTGCCCGACTGGCCCTGGGACAGCGTGTTGCGGGTTCCGAACTGGCCGCCGACCTGGTTGAAGAAGGCCTCGTCGTCGCCGATCCTCAGCGTGCGCTCGCACACGGGGGTGCAGGAATAGGATTCGCGCCGCACGCCGCGATGGACCGTGACCACGCGTTCGTCGGGCGCGCGGACATTGACCGTCATGTCCATCACCAGCGCGCCGGTTGCGTCCAGCGCGACGAAGTTGGTGATGCCGTAGCTCTTGCCCGTGACCACGATGACGCCGCCCGGCTGGATCGAGGTGTCGGCGATCAGCGGGTTGCCCACCACCAGCGTGGCGGTGCCGGCAGGCGCGCGGATCACGGCGGCGCGGTCGACCACCACCTCAAGGGTCTCGCGCGCATGGGAGGCCGGCGCCGACATCAGGGCAGCCGCCAGGCCGGCCGCGGCAATCATCCGTCGCATGGGTCGCGCTCCGCCAGTCCTGCCCCGCAGGGCCGAAATCCTTTATCGAATCTCGCCGAAAACGGTGAATGAACAGCTAACGCGCGCTCATTGTCAGTCTGCGTGCGCGCCCGGTGCGCGCCGCTGCGCACGCGCACGCACGCGGGAAGCTGCGCAAGTCGAACTGCATCAATGTTTATTTATTTTTACTTCAATATTCGGGCATTAATTCGTTAACTATGGCCGCGTTCCTGCGAATTGCAGAGCTGTTGGACGGTCGATTTAACCTTGTCGCAACGGACCGCTGCTATGGTCTCGTTACTCCGGGAGATCGGGGGGCAACCCCGGCGGACCGGTCAAACCTTTGTCAAACGCTGTGCGAATGAGGAGCCTGGAAATGAGCAAGTTTTTCTCCCGCTTCCTGAAGGACGAGTCCGGCGCCACGGCCATCGAGTATGGCCTGATCGCCGCGGGCATTTCGGTCGCGATCGTGACCATCGTCGGCACCGTCGGCGACAGCCTGTTTACGACCTTCACGACCGTCAACACCAACCTGCAGTAATCGGATCTCGAACGGCGGCGCGCATCCCGCGCCGCCCGGGACTGACGCGAAGCCGCCCCCGGCCAGAGGGCGGCTTCGTCGTATCCGCAGACCGGCCGGCGCGTGGCTAACCGGCAGTTAACGCCTGAACACCCATGGTGGCGGTCTGCTCCCGGGAGACCCTCAGATGATCCTCCAGCACGTCGCGGCGATCTTCCTGCCGGCCTGCCTCGCCATGGCTGCGCTGAGCGATCTTCTCACCATGACCATTCCCAACCGGCTGACGCTGGCGCTTGCCGTGGCGTTCCCGGTGGCGGCGCTGGCCATCGGCCTTCCGCCCGCCGCCGCCGCCTGGCATGTCGCGGCGGGGGCCGTGGTCCTTGCCGGCGGGTTCGGCATGTTCGCCGCCGGCTGGATCGGCGGCGGCGACGCCAAGCTCGCGGCGGCCGCCGCGCTGTGGATCGGCATGGAGACGCTGATGCCGTGGCTGCTGGTCACGGCCCTGTTCGGCGGGGCGCTGACCATCGGCCTGTTGCTGGTCCGGCAACTGCCGCTTCCCATGGCGCTGGCCCGTCACGACTGGGCCATGAGGCTGCATGCGCCGCAGACCGGCATCCCCTATGGCATCGCGCTCGCCGCGGGCGGACTTTGGGTGTTCCACCTGACGCCATGGGCGGCCCCGCTCGGTCTCTGATCGGGACCGTGGCCGCAATTTGGCTACCTCTGCTTAACCATACATTGACCTTTCATTGCTCCAATCGCCCCTGAGCCGTGCGGTCCCGCGCGGCCCGATTCCAGGGGGCGGATCATATGAAGGGCGCGCGTCTGCTAGTCCTCGGTGTGGCGATCTTCGCCGGCGGCGCCGCGGCGCTGTTGTCGCAGCGTTCGTCGCAGCCGGAGACCGTGGTCGTGGAGCGTCCGGCGGCGCCGACGGTCGCCACCGTTCAGGTGCTGGTCGCGTCCGGCGACATCGGCATGGGCACGGTGATCGCCCCCGGCAACCTCGCCTGGCAGGAATGGCCGCGCGACGCCGCCTCCGGGCTGATGACCCGGGGCGACGGCGACGATCCCATGACCGCGGTGATCGGGTCCATCGCCCGCCAGCCCTTCGTGAGCGGCGAGCCGATCCGCGACGGCAAGATCATCAAGGCAGACGGCTCGGGCTTCATGTCGGCGATCCTGCCTGCGGGCTTTCGCGCCATCGCCACCGAGATATCGGCGGAGACCGGGGCAGGCGGCTTCGTGCTGCCCAACGACCGGGTCGACGTGATCGTGACCCGCCAGCAGGCGGACCAGCAGTCCGGCCGCGACCGCTACGTGTCCTCCACCATCCTCAGGAACGTCCGCGTCCTGGCCATCGACCAGGCCATCGAGGAGCAGGGCGGCAAGAAGGTTGTGGTGGGCCGCACCGCCACGCTGGAGCTGTTCCCCGAGCAGGCCGAGCAACTGGCGCTCGCCCGCCAGCTCGGCACCATCTCGCTGTCGCTGCGCTCGCTGGCCGACGCCAACCCCTCGGGCCTCGCCGGCAGCGCCACGCCGGAATTCGGCGACAGCCTCGACGCCTCCGGGCCCAGCGGCGACGGCATCAACATCGTCCGCTACGGCGTCTCCACGAGGATCGCCCAATGACGCCTCCCCGGACTACATCCACGCTGGGAGCCGCGCTCGGCGCGCTGGCGCTGGCGCTCGGCGCCCTGCAGGCCATGTCCCCGGCCGTGGCCGCCGACTTCCCGATCGTGCGGGAGGACTATTCGGAATACGGCGTCCAGCGCCGGGTCGATCTCGGCATCGGCAAGTCCGTGGTGATCGAGATCCCGCGCGACGCGGCGGAAGTCATCGTCGGCGACCCGGAGGTCGCCAACGCCATCGTGCGCTCGGCGCGCCGCGCCTTCCTGATCGGCGTCGCAGGCGGCGCCACCAGCGTCATCTTCATCGACGCCGACGGCAACCAGATCGTCTCGCTGGACGTCAATGTCGCCCGCGACACCGGGGCGCTCCTGGCGTCGCTGCGCTCGGTGCTGCCGGAGGCCGACATCGACGTGCGT
Organism: Pseudomonadota bacterium; assembly: GCA_023389135.1. GTDB lineage: Bacteria > Pseudomonadota > Alphaproteobacteria > Rhizobiales > Methylopilaceae > Agaricicola. The sequence continues at coordinate 4,229 of JAEWEX010000093.1, forward strand.
CCGGTGGGCGATTCCGTGCTGATCACCGGCTCGGTCAAGTCGCCGGCGGATTCCGCCACGGCCTCCGACCTCGCCGGCCAGTTCGTCGGCGACAAGACCAAGGTCATCAACTCGCTCGCCATCGCCGAGCGCGACCAGGTGATGCTCAAGGTCACGGTGGCCGAGGTGCAGCGCAATGTCGCCAAGCAGCTCGGCATCAACTGGGACGTCAATTACGGGATCGGCTCGGCCATCATCGGCTTCGGGTCCAACCCGGCTTTCCCCTTCAACGACGCACTCACCAACATCATCAACCCGGATACCAGCTCGAATCCCGGATTTGCCACCACGCCCGGCGGCAACGGACTGGGTCTCGTGGGCCGCAACCGCAATGGCGCCGGCGTGGCGAACCTGCGCGCGCTTGAGGAAAACGGCGTGCTGCGCATGCTTGCCGAGCCCAACCTGACGGCGATCTCGGGCGAGCAGGCCAAGTTCCTGGCCGGCGGCGAGTTCCCCATCATCGCCGGTCTCGACCCACAAACCGGACTGCCTCTGATCGAGTTCAAGGAGTTCGGCGTCGCGCTCGACTTCACACCCGTGGTGCTCAACGGGGGCCGCATCAGCCTCAGGGTCAAGACCGAGGTCTCCGAGATCTCCACCGAGGCGACCGTGACGCTCAATACCGGCGAGAACCCCATCGAGGTGCCGGGCGTCAGGACGCGGCGCGCCGAGACCACGCTGGAGATTCCCTCCGGCGGCACCATGGCGCTGGCCGGCATGATCCAGCAGTCGACCAAGCAGGCCGTCACCGGCCTGCCGGGGCTGAAGGACGTGCCCATCCTCGGGACGCTGTTCCGCAGCCGCGACTATCTGAAGAACGAGACCGAGCTCGTGATCTTCGTGACCCCCTACATCGCGCGGGCCACCTCGCCCGGGAGGATGGCGCGGCCGGCCGACGGCTTTGCCGACGCCACCGACCCGTCAACCATCTTCCTCGGCCAGGTCAACCGCATCTATGGCGTGGACGCCAGGGATGCGCGCGGCGGCGTGGGTTTCATCGTCGACTGACGGTCGACCGGAGCGAATGGACATGGTGACCGAGACGACCCCCCGCCTGAGGATCCTGGCCGTGGCGCTGGCGGCGCTGGCGGCGGCCGGATGCGTCAGCAGCAAGCCCGAGACCACGGCCTCGATGCCGCTCCCCTGGAACGAGCGGCACCCCATCGTCGTGGCCGGCGGGCTGGAGACGCTCGACCTGGTGCCGGGCGCGGGCCATGGCGGCATCAACGAGCGCCAGCGCGGCGACCTCAGGAGCTACGCCTCCGGCTGGCACGAGCACGGCCGCGGCCTGCTGGCGATCCAGCTGCCGCGCGGCGGCGCCACCGACGGACAGGCCCGCCATGCCGTTCACGAGGTTCGCCGCGAGCTGGTGGGGGCCGGCGTGCCGCCGCGCGCCATCGCGGTCCAGGCCTATGCCGCCGACGGGCCGCACCATCTCGCGCCCATGCGGCTCGCCTATCCCAAGCTGGAGGCGAGGGTCGCCTCCACCTGCGGCCAGTGGCCCGAGGACGTCTTCAACGGCTCCGACTACAAGGGCAACGCCGAGAACCGCGAGTACCACAATTTCGGCTGCGCCTATCAGAACAACCTCGCCGCCCAGATCGCCGACCCGGAGGACCTGATCCGTCCGCGCGGTGAGACGCCGCCCTCCGCCGGTCGCCGCGACACCGTGTTCGGCAAGTACCGGGCCGGCGAGAACACCGCCACCACCGCCCCCAGCGACACCCAGAGCTCCAGCGAGGTCAGCCGATGACCGTTACGTCAGCTCAACGGTCCGAGGAGGCCTCGCCGACCATCGCGCCGCTGCCGCGGGTGTCGATCCAGGCGTTCTGCGACACGCCGGCCCTGGCGGAGACCATGCAGGCCGCCGCCCTCGACCGGCGCATGGCCAAGGCCCATGTGAAGGTGCAGATGGGCGGGCTCGCCGGCGCCGCGGAAGCCTACAAGAGCGCGCCGACGCCCAACGTCATCCTGCTGGAGACCGACGGCCAGCGCGACAGCGTGATCGAGGGCCTCGACCGCCTGGCGGAATATTGCGACGCCGGCACCAAGGTGCTGGTGGTGGGCCGTGTCAACGACGTGGTGCTCTACCGCGAGCTGATCCGCCGCGGCGTCAGCGAGTATCTGGTCGCGCCGGTCGCCGAGCTCGACCTGATCCGCACGCTTTCGGAGCTGTTCCGCGCCCCCGACGCCGAGCCCGTGGGGCGCACCGTCGCCTTCGTCGGCGCCAAGGGGGGCGTCGGCGCCTCCACCGTGGCGCACAACGTGTCGTGGGCCGCGGCGCGGACGCTGTCGCTGGACAGCGTCATCGTCGACCTCGACCTCGCCTTCGGCACAGCCGGGCTCGATTTCAACCAGGATCCTCCGCAGGGCGTCGCCGAGGCGGTGTTCTCGCCCGACCGGCTCGACGCCAATGTGGTGGACCGCCTGCTTTCGAAATGCACCGAGCATCTGAGCCTGCTTGCCGCGCCCTCGACGCTGGACCGCGTCTACGACTTCCGCGAGGACGCATTCGAGCCGCTGTTCGACATCCTGCGCGCCAACGTGCCGTGCATCGTCCTCGACGTTCCGCATCTGTGGAGCGCCTGGACCAAGCGCGCGCTGGTGGTGGCCGACGAGATCGTGGTGGTCGCGGCGCCCGACCTCGCCAATCTGCGCAACGCCAAGAACCTGGTCGACCTGCTGCGCAATCACCGTCCCAACGATGCGCCCGCGCGGCTGGTGCTCAACCTCGCCGGCATGCCCAAGCGGCCGGAGATCAAGCCCTCGGAGTTCGCCAAGGCCGTGGGCGTGGAGCCTCTGGCGGTGATCCCCTTCGATGCGCAGACCTTCGGCACCGCCGCGAACAACGGCCAGATGCTGGCGGAGATGTCGCCCGGCCACAAGATCAACGACGCGTTCATGGACATCGCC
>JAEWEX010000133.1 GCA_023389135.1 Pseudomonadota bacterium
GCACGATACTCATCAGACCATCCGCAATGTCGAGTTCATGGTTGCGCATGAGCACGTTCCGGCCAACGTGACCAGATGCTTTATCCTCAACCGCATCGTGGATGGGGAGAAGGAGCGTCGGATCATCGACATCTTGCGTAATGCCGATGTCGAGTTCATCCGCATACCGTTTCTGCATCGAATCTATGACCGGCTGGATTGGAATGTCGGTCACGTAAATGCAATCGAGATATTTCATCCCGCGAAGGACGCTTTTCTTCAACATCTGCTGCGCGCGAAGGTCTCGCTGTACCGGAACAAGATAAATTATGCGCTGGACGTGAACGGAGCGCGCAATGCTGCGCTGCTGCATGGCGGGAACCGCGCGGACTGGGTCATGCCCTGGGACGGAAATTGCTTCCTGAACCGCAGATCCTGGACCGAGATCAACCAGCTTGTGGAGCAGAATCGGAACCTCAATGCGGTTACGGTCCCGATGTATCGGGTAAGATCCAACCGCGAGGTGTTGGACCCAGGATTCGATCCGGGTGCTGACGACGAGCCTCAAATCATCTGCCGCAATACCCTGCGCAGCTTCTTCAACGAGGCGCTTCCCTACGGACACAGGGACAAGGTCGAGCTGTTCTGGCACGCTGGCGTGACCGGACCTTGGGACGCGTGGCGCGACGATCCTTGGGATCCTGCGCGCCGCCGGCCGCTGGAGCCCGGGGTCCGCTACCGCCGGGCGGGGTGGGTGGCGCGCCTGGAATCCGGTGCGCCCGAGCTGGAGCGCCCGGAATCCAAATCTTACCACTTGCGCGGGGTGCGGCGATCCGAGGCGACGCTGGCCTTCATCGAAGATCTGGAAACGGGTCGCCTTGCGACGCTGCGTGATCGCCACGAATTGCTGGCGTATCGCGAGGGGCGGCTGGAGGGCCTGAAGCGTGAGGGGCCCCAGGCCGGTCGCCTCACGGCGCTGCTACGCTCAGCAGCGGAGACGCGGATCGGGGTGCCGGTCAGCACGGTGACCGACAAGCCGGCGGCTCCGCCCGGGGGCGAGATACACGACTACTTCAACATGGCGCCCTATTTCTGGCCCGACGTCACGAAGCCGGACGGGATCCCGTACATTTATCGTGATGGGGAGTTCGCGCCGGGCACCAAATTCGCATCGCAGGGCAGCGAGCGCTTCGACCGTACGCGCTGCCAGACGTTCCTTGACACCGTCACCATCCTCGCGCTGGCAGCCCGCATCACTGGCGAGCGGCGGTTCGCGGTTCGGGCAGCCGAGCATTTCCGCGCCTGGTTCGTCTCGCCTTCTACACGGATGAACCCGCACCTCGAATTCTCCCAGATCGAGATGTCCAGGCGTCGCGGCCGGACGACACCTTCGGGGATCATCGAATTCAAGGACATCTACTTCGCGCTGGACGCGCTGGCGATCTTGAAAGCGGCTGACTGCCTGGACGGCCGGGACGCGACCGCCATCGACCGCTGGCTCGGCGACTATCTGGACTGGCTGCTTGGCAGCGACCTTGGCCGCCGCGAATGCGCGTCTATCAACAATCACGGCACCTGGTACGAAGTCCAGGTGCTGGCGCTCGCCGGCCATCTGCGCCGCATGCCCGTCGTCCTCGAAAGCCTGATCAGGACGCGACACCGCATGCTCGGCCAGTTCGGCATGGATGGCCGTCAGGTCGAGGAGCAGCGCCGACGGGATACGGCGCACTATTGTTGCTACAACATGAGCGGCTGGATCGTCCTGGCGCGCCTGGCGGAGACCTTCGGGATCAACCTTTGGGAGTTCCGGTCGACCAGCGGCGGCGGCATCCGCAGCGGACTGAACTGGCTCCTGGCCACGTGGGATGGCGGCTGGCCTTATCCTCAGTCCGCCGGATTTGACGCGGCCCGAATCGAGCCGATGAGGCTGGTCGACACCGCCTCTGCGGGTGTGGATCGGGAAGGGGCGGAACTGGAGCCGGAGTTTTCGCCGGACTACGGCATCATGCCGTTCTGGCGGTTGGCGTGGTAAGTGGGCGGCCACGATGCGCGTGTCGGTAATCGTGCCGTTCTTCAACCCGGGCCCGACATTCACTCAGTGCCTCGCAAGCCTGAATGCCCTGCACCGCAATGAGGCGGACTTCCAGGTCATACTGGTCGACAATAATTCCACCGACGGCAGTGACCGGCTGGCATCACAGGCGGGCTTCACTGTGGTGCGGGAAACGCATGCCCAAACCTCCTACGCCGCCCGCAACCGGGGCCTGTCCGTCGCCGATGGCGACATCGTTGTCTTCACCGATTCCGACTGTGTGGTAACCCCCGGCTGGCTCGCCGCATTCCTCCGCGCCGCCCGGCGCGATGTCTGCGCCGGCGCTTTTGCAGGCCGCATCCGCGCCCATGCGCCGCGTCGCCTGATCGAGCGGTTCTCCGAGCGTCGATCGACGCTGCATGAGGAGATACTGCTGCAGCATACCTACAAACCGTTCGCCCAGACCGCCAATCTCGCGGTGAGGCGGGAGGTGTTTGACCGGATCGGTGGGTTCCGGGCCGATCTGGTCTCCGGCGGTGACGGCGACTTCTGCTGGCGCATGCAGGATGCCGGCTTCCGCCTGGTCCACGTCCCGGAGGCAGGTGTCGCCCACGTCCATCGCACCTGCGTATCGGGGCTTTGGGAGCAGTGGTTCCGCTACGGCCGCGGCCAGGTCGCTCTGTCCCGGCTGCATCCGGGCTACCGCCCGCCGTTTCCGGCGGGCTACTCCGCCGTACTTGACCGCGCGCGGGCGGGAGCGCTGCGGTTCGCCGATGCGGCGGTGGTGGCGCTCGACAGGCTCGGCAGCTCTGAATGGACCGGGCTAGACCCGCTTCTCGACCGCATCCGGATAACGGCCCTCGGCGCGGGCATCCTGCACGAGCGGGCGCAGCCTTACCCCGCCATGGCGTCCGGCCCCGCCGGTCTCGCCGCCGATCGGGCTCGCCCGGCGGGGCCGGACGCGGTATAGCAGGGCCGCCTCGGCCGCCCTATCTCCGGGAGGCCAGTCGAATCCCGGGCCTTGCGTGTATCGGCGCCCGGGGCATCAGGAGCCTCCAATGAACTGGATCACCAACGTCGTCCGCCCGAAGATCCGCAGCCTGCTCGGCGCCAGGCGCGACGTGCCGGAAAACCTCTGGATCAAGTGCCCGGAGACCGGCCAGCTCGTGTTCCACAAGGACGTGGAGGCCAATCTGTGGGTCATCCCCGGCTCCGGCTATCACATGCGCATGGGCGCCAGGGCGCGCCTCGCCTCGGTTCTGGACGGGCCCTGGGAGGACATCGCGCTCGCCGAGGTCGCCGCCGACCCGCTGAAGTTCCGCGACGAGAAGCGCTATGCCGACCGGCTTCGCGACGCCCGCAACAAGACGGGCATGGAAGACGCGGTGAAGCTGGCGGTGGGCAAGCTCGACGGCCTCGACGTCACCGTCGGGGTGCAGGATTTCGAGTTCATGGGCGGCTCGCTCGGCATGGCCGCGGGCGAGGCGGTGGTGCGAGGCATGGAGACCGCGGTGGAGCGCGGCACGCCGTTCATCCTGTTCGTCGCCTCCGGAGGCGCGCGCATGCAGGAGGGCATCCTGTCGCTGATGCAGCTGCCCCGCACCACGGTCGGCGTCCAGATGCTGCGCGAGGCGCGGCTGCCCTACATCGTCGTGCTCACCAACCCGACCACCGGCGGCGTCACCGCCTCCTACGCCATGCTGGGGGACATCCACATCGCGGAGCCCGGTGCGCTGGTGGGCTTCGCCGGTCCCCGCGTGATCGAGCAGACGATCCGCGAGAAGCTGCCCGACGGCTTCCAGCGTTCGGAGTATCTGCGCGATCACGGCATGGTCGACCTGGTGGTCCACCGGCATGAACTGAAGGCGACGCTGTCGCGGCTGTCGCGCATGCTGACCAAGGCGCCGGCGGCGGAGGTCGCCACCGTCGGTCCGGCGCTGCCGCTGATCGCCGAGGACCGCG
>JAEWEX010000169.1 GCA_023389135.1 Pseudomonadota bacterium
CTGCTGGCATGGCGGCCGGAGAACGCACTGTCGATCAGCTTCCAGATGTCGTTCGCGGCGGTGGTGGCGCTGATCGCCGGATACGAGATCTGGCGCGACCGGCGCGTGGACGCGGCAGACCGGCGCCGCGACGGCTCGCCGATCGCCGGCTTCATCGTGGCGGCCATCGCCGCCATGGCGTTCACCACCCTGATCGCCGGCACGGCGACGGCGCCGTTCGGCGCGTTCCATTTCCAGCGCGTCGGCATCTATTCCCTGCTCGCCAATCTCCTGGCCATGCCTGCGGTCTCGCTGGTGATCATGCCCGCCGCGGTGCTCGGCCTGGCGCTGATGCCGCTCGGCCTCGACGCGCCGGCCTGGATCGCCATGGGCTGGGGCGTCGAGATGATGGTGGCGGTCGCGGAATGGACCGCGGGGCTGCCCGGCGCGGACTGGCGCGTGCGCGGCTTCGGCGTGCCGGCCTTCGCGCTCATGGTGGCGGCCATCCTGTGGGCGTCGCTGTGGCGCACGCGGCTGCGGGCGCTGGCGGTGGTTCCGGCCGCACTGGGCGTCGCGCTCGCCTCCGGCCCGCCGGTCTACGACGTGTTCGTCGATGCGGAAGGCCGGGCCATGGCGGTGCGGGCGCCGGACGGGCGGCTGCGCGTCGCCGGCATCCGCTTCGCGCGCTTCGCCGCGTCCAACTGGCTTTCCATGGACGGAGACAGCCGGCCGGTCTCGGACCGGAGCGTCACGGAGGATGTGCGCTGCGACAGCTTCGGCTGCGTGCTGGCGCTGCCGGACGGGCGGCCCGCGGTGCTCGCCTGGTCCTACCGTGCGCTGCGCGAGGATTGCGGCCGCGCGGCGCTGGTGGTGACCCGGCTCGTCGCGCCGCCCGGATGCCGGCGCGCCACCACCGTGATCGACGCCCGCGACCTCGCCGCCGGCGGCTCGCTGGCCCTGCGGCGGGAGGGCGACGGCTTCGTCGTGGCGAGAACCCGCGAGCCGCGCGCGGACCGGCCGTGGTTCAACCGCCCCCTCGTGCGCGGCCCCGACTTCCCGGCGGAGGCGGAACTGGAGCCCGACCTCGATCCGGACGAGGAGGCGTCCGTGGAGGACGCGGAGGCGGGCGGTCTGGATCAGTAGCGCCGCACCAGCCCCACCAGCCGCCCCTGGATCGCGACCCGCTCGGGGCCGAAGATGCGGGTCTCGTAGGCGGGGTTGGCCGCCTCCAGCGCGATGGATGCGCCCTTGCGGCGGAAGCGCTTCAGCGTCGCCTCCTCGTCGTCGATCAGGGCCACCACGATGTCGCCGGACTGTGCGTCCTCGGTCCGCCGGATCACCACCAGATCGCCTTCCAGGATGCCGGCCTCGATCATGGAATCGCCCTTCACCTCCAGCGCGTAGTGCTCGCCGCGGCCGATCATGTCCGGGGGCATGCCGACCGCGTGGCTCTGCGTCTGGATCGCGGAGATCGGCGTGCCGGCGGCGATGCGCCCCATGACCGGGACCATGACCGGTGGCGGGCCGGCGTCCGCCGCAGGTGCGGCGTGGGTTGCGGCGGGCCTGCGGCCCTCGATCACGCTGGGCTGGAACCGCGCCGCGGGCCGGCCCATGACGGGAGCGACCGATTCCGGCAGGCGGATCACCTCGAGCGCCCGCGCCCGGTTGGGAAGCCGCCGGATGAATCCCCGCTCCTCCAGCGCCGTGATAAGGCGATGGATGCCCGACTTGGACTGCAGGCCGAGCGCGTCCTTCATCTCGTCGAAGGAGGGGGGAATGCCCGCCTCCTTCAGCCGCTCATGGATGAAGCGGAGCAGTTCGTGCTGCTTGCGCGTGAGCATGTGGTGGACCGTCCCCGCCAGATTCGAAACAAAGCAAGAACACCATAGGCGTTCCCGCTGTGTTCTGCAATGTTTCCGCTTGCTTCAGCCGGACGGCGGAGGCGCGCCGTTGGCGGGCCCGGCTCCGGACGGCCCGGCGAGCTTGCGTCTCCGCGAGAACTCGGTGCGCTCGAACGCCAGCACGATGACGATGGACACCGCGAACGGTATCAGCAGGTAAAGCAGCCGGAAGACGATCAGCGCCGCCAGCACGTCGGCGGGGTCCATGTCCGGGAGCGCGGTGATGAACAGCAGCTCCAGCACGCCGAGCCCGCCCGGGGCATGCGACAGCAGTGCGGCGCAGAACGACGCGAGGAACAGTCCGAGGATGACGATGAACCCGGGATTTCCGGCCTCGGGCAGCGCGAAATAGATGATCCCGGCGGCGCCGATCAGTTCCAGCGGGCCCACCACGAACTGCCGCGCCACGATGCCCATCCGCGGGTAGTGGATCTGAAAGCCCCACAGGCTGACCGGCCGGAAGCCCAGCGATGACCCCAGCGCATAGAGCGCCACGCCCGCCAGCAGCACCGCCCCCAATGCGCGGCCGACGCTGTCGGGCACGCCCTCCACGAAGCGCGCGGCAAGTCCGGGCTCGATCAGCAGCACGATGCCGGCGAGCAGCGCTGCGCCGAGGCCGAAGGTGAAAGAGCACAGCGCCACCAGCACGCCGACCTCGGCGCCGCTGAGCCCGCGGGAGGAATAGGCCCGGTACCGCACCACGGCGCCCGACAGCACCGAGGCCCCGATATTGTGGGCGAGCGCATAGGTGGTGAAGGAGCACAGGGCCACGAACGGCCAGGGCACGTGGCGGCGCAGATGCATCAGCGCGATGCGGTCGTAGCCGGCCAGCGCCGCGTAGGCGACCACGGTGGCGGCCAGCGCCAGGAACCAGCTGTGGAGCGGGATCGCGGCGAGGCTCTCCAGCACGTCGTCCAGCGAGAGGCTGCGGAGCTCGTGGTAGAGCAGCCACGCCGACAGGATCACGGCGGCGATGCCGACCACCGGCCAGACGTAGTCCTTCAGTTTCATGCTCGGCTCATCTGCGTGTGCCCGCCCCGTGCGAGATGCAACGCGGGAGGGCGACTTGCGTTCGGATGCGGGTGCGCTTCGCGTCGCGACGGCGCTGCCGTTCACGCCGCCGGCGGCGCGCGCGCGGATGAGCGCGGCGGCATCGCCGCCCGTTCTGGAGCCGTCGGCCGTGCACCCGCCACTCCAGCCCGGCCGACGCCCTGCACCGGGACCGTGGCGACCGCGCCGTCACCGCCTGCCCGGGGCAAATCCTGCGGCTCGGCGGCGCGCCGCGCCACGAATTCCGGCGCCGTGGCCGGGCCGCCGACGGCGACCGTCGGTGTGTCCGCGCCAGCTTTCGCAGCCTCAGGC
>JAEWEX010000217.1 GCA_023389135.1 Pseudomonadota bacterium
TCGAGCTTCTCGGCTATGACGGCTGGAGCGCCATCGACATCGTGATGTTCGCGGCGTTCGCGATCTCGCTGCCCTGGACGCTGATCGGGTTCTTCAACGCGCTGGTCGGCCTGTTCCTGCTGCACGCGACCCGCGATCCGCTGGCGCATGTGGTGCCGTTCGCGGCGCGGGCCAAGGACGACGATCCGATCACCGCGCGCACCGCCGTACTCATGACCCTGCGCAACGAGGATCCCGCGCGGGCGTTCCACCGGCTGCGGATCGTGGAGGCGAGCCTCGACGCCACCGGACGTGGCGGCCGGTTCGACTATTTCCTGCTGTCGGACACCTCCCTGCCGGAGGTCGCCGCCGCCGAGGAGGCCGCCTTCGAGGCGTGGCGGGCGGCGAGCCCGAACGCGGCGCGCCTGCATTACCGGCGTCGCGAGGCGAACACCGGCTTCAAGGCCGGCAACGTCCGCGACTTCTGCGAGCGCTGGGGCGAGGCCTATGACTTCATGCTGCCGCTGGACGCCGACAGCCTGATGTCCGGCGATGCGATCCTGAAGCTGGTGCGGATCGCGCAGGCCAATCCGCGGCTCGGCATACTGCAGAGCCTGGTGGTCGGCCTGCCCTCGCGGAGCCCGTTCGCGCGGGTGTTCCAGTTCGGCATGCGCCAGGGCATGCGCTCCTACACCATGGGCAGCGCCTGGTGGCAGGGCGACTGCGGCCCGTTCTGGGGCCATAACGCCATCGTTCGGGTGAAGCCATTCGCGGAGCAGTGCCACCTGCCGCTGCTGCCCGGCAGGCCGCCGCTGGGAGGCCATGTGCTGAGCCACGACCAGGTCGAGGCGGTGATGATGCGCCGCGCCGGCTACGAGGTCCGGGTCATGCCGGTCGAGGGCGGCTCGTGGGAGGAAAACCCGCCGACGATCCTCGACTTCACCAAGCGCGACCTGCGCTGGTGCCAGGGCAACATGCAGTATTTCCGCCTGCTGGACATGCCGGGCCTGCTGCCGACCAGCCGGCTCCAGGTGGCGCTGGCGATCCTGATGTATCTCGGCGCCGCCGGCTGGATGGCCTTCATCGCGCTCGGCGCCGCCAAGGCGCTGGAGGTGTGGGCCACGGGCCTGGCCTCGGTGGCGGCGTTCCCGCTGGCGCTGGGCGTCGGCTTCTTCGCCGCAATGTATCTCATGAGCCTTACGCCCAAGATCGCAGGCATCGTCGACATCCTGCTGCAGAAGCGCGAGCGCGCCCGCTATGGCGGCACGGCGCGCATCCTCGCCGGGGCTGTGCTGGAGTTCGTGTTCGCGACCCTGCTGGCGCCGGTCGCGGCGGTGCGCGTCACGATCTTCATGGTCGGCCTGCTGTTCGGCCGTTCGGTCACGTGGGACGGGCAGGACCGCGACGGCTACCGGCTGCCCTGGTCCACCGCCCTGGCGGGCCTGTGGCCGCAGACGCTGTTCGGGATCGCCCTGTTCGCGACGCTGGCGGTGGCCATGCCGGGGGTGCTGTGGTGGGCGTCCCCGATCCTGGCGGCGCTGCTTCTGGCGGTGCCGTTCGCGGTGATCTCGTCGTCACCCGCCTTCGGCCGCTGGCTGGAGGCGCGGGCCCTGTGCGCGATTCCCGAGGAGAGCGAGCACCCGGCGGAGATCGTCGCTCTGTCGGCGCCGGTCGAGCCGGCCGTGCTCCAGGCGCAGGCGGCCTGAGCGGGGAATGGCCGGCCTGGCCACCGCCCGCGCGCTCGCCCGCTCCATCGGCATCTACTACGGCGACCGCGAGCGGTCCCGCGCCATGGACGCGCTGCATCGCCGCTTCGTGAAGCGCGGCGACGTGGTGTTCGACGTCGGCGCCCATGTGGGCGACCGCACGGCCTCGTTCCGCAGGCTGGGCGCTAAAGTCGTGTCCGTGGAGCCGCAGCCGGCGCTGGCGCGCATGCTGCGCCTCGCCTATGGCTGGCGCGGTGTCGCGGTGGTGCAGGCCGCCGTCGGCCGCGCCGAGGGCCGGGTCGACCTGAGGCTCAACATCGAGAACCCGACGGTCGCCACGGCTTCCGAGGCCTTCATCGCGGCGGCGCGCGACGCCGAGGGATGGGAGCGGCAACGCTGGACGCAGGTCGCCAGCGTGCCGATGACGACGCTGGACGCGCTCGCCGCGCGTCACGGCGTTCCGGACTTTCTCAAGATCGACGTGGAGGGGTTCGAGGCGGAGGCGCTGGCGGGCATGCGCTTCGCGCCGCCGGCGCTATCTTTCGAGTTCACCACCATCCAGCGCGACGTCGCCCATGCCTGCGTGGCGCGGATGATGGCGCTGGGGGACTACCGCTTCAACGCGGCGCTCGGCGAAACCCAGATCCTGGTGTTCGCCGAGCCGCTGGATGCCGCCGGCATCGGGGCGTTCATCGACGGGCTGCCCGCCGCCGCCAATTCCGGCGACATCTACGCCATCGCGGCCTGAGCGGTCAGACCGCCACGGCGCCGCGCTTGGGGCCGAAGAAGTACCAGAGGATCAGGCCCACCAGCGGCAGCAGCAGGATGAGCAGGGTCCACAGGATCTTGGAGCCGGTGCTGGCGGAGGAGCCGAAGATCTGGATGATCGCATAGATGTCCAGGACCAGGATGATGATGCCGAAAATCGCTTCCATGGAAAGGTTCCTTCGCGGGGGATCGTCGGCGGGGTGAACGCGCGGCCGGCCGATTGGTTGCACGCCGGCCGCGCGCCCGTGACGCGTCAGGCGACGTCGCGCTGCTCGTGGCGGCCCTCGGCCACCTCCTCGATCAGCTTGGCGCAGAATGCCGGCAGGTCGCCGGGGTGGCGGCTGGTGACGATGCCGTCATCGACCACGACCTCGCGGTCGACCCACAGCGCGCCGGCATTGACCATGTCGGTGCGGATCGACTTGTAGGAGGTGGCCTCCAGCCCCTCGGCGATGCCGGCCTCCACCAGAAGCCACGGGCCGTGGCAGATGGCGGCGATGGGCTTCTTGGCGTCGAAGAACGCCCTGACGAAGGCGACCGCCCGCTTGTCGGCGCGCAGCACGTCCGGGTTCATCTGGCCGCCGGGGATGACCAGCGCGTCGTAGTCGCCGGCCGAGGCGTCGTCCAGCGTGCGGTCGACCGGGACGCTGTCGCCCCAGTTCTTCTCCTTCCAGCCGCGGATGTCGCCGGCCTCCATGGACACGATGTGAACCGTGGCGCCGGCATCCTTGAGCGCCTTCACCGGATCCATGAGTTCGGACTGCTCGAAGCCGTCGGTGGCGAGCACGGCGACGGACTTGGATGAAAGCTGTCGGGACATGGAATGTCCTCCTGTTCGGTTGATCGGGTGGCGCGGGAACCGGCCGCTTGAGGCCGTCGCAGTCGCCCATGGCCCGGCCGAGCCCATGCCCGGCCCGGACCCCATGCCCGCCCAACGTTCCGCGAGGCGGTGTGTTCCCCCGGGCGGTCGTCAGCCGTGGCCGGCGCGGGCGGAAAGCCAGGCGGCCAGTCCATCCACATCGGCCTGCGTCAGCCCGTGGCCGCCGGGGCTGACCTCCAGCGTCACCTCCGCACCCGCCGCGCGCAGCATGGCGGCCAGCCGCGCCGGCTGGCCGGGCAGCACCATGGGATCGGCCGCACCGGCCTGGATCAGGACGGGCACGCCGTCGAGCCCCGCCGGCGCCTCAGGCTCCAGGATCACCATGGGCCTGAGCAGCGCCGCGCCGCCCAGCAGCGACGGCCGCAGCAGCATCATGCTGGCGGCGATGTTGGCGCCGTTGGAGAATCCGAGCGCGATCAGCCGGCGGCGGTCGATGCCGTAGCGCTCCGCCGCCGCCTCCACGAAGTCAGCGAGTTCCAGCGCGCGGGCCTCCACCTCCGCGAGGTCGAACACCCCCTCGGCGAGCCGGCGGAAGAAGCGCGGCATGCCGTTCTCCGTCACCCGGCCGCGCGGGCTGAGCAGCGCCGCGCCGGGCGCCACCGCCCGGCCGAGGCCGACCAGGTCATTCTCGTCGCCGCCGGTGCCGTGGAGCAGAAGGAGGGCGGGCGCACCCGCCCTCCCCGCCGGCTCGAAGCGATGGACGAAGCCGTCGACGTCGCTCATGCGAGTTCCTCCACGCGCTCGAGCGGCGGCAGCGCCCGCTCGATCGCCTCACGCTCGCCTTCCAGCCATTCCGGCAGCCGCAGCGCCCCGCCGAGCGCATCCGCCGGCTCGTCCACCGCGAAGCCAGGCACGTCCGTCGCGATCTCGAACAGGATGCCCGAGGGCTCGCGGAAGTAGACCGAGCGGAAGTAATTGCGGTCGCGCTGCCCGGTCACGGAGAGGCCGTCGGCGCCGAGGCCGGCCGCCGCCTCCGCCTGGGCGGCATCGTCCGCCGCGCGGAAGGCCACGTGATGCACCGTCCCGGCGCCCGGCGCGCCGCGCACCACGTCCCGGGGCTCGCGGATGTCGATGACGCGGCCGAGGGCGGCGCCTTCCCGGACATAGCGGCGCACGCCGTCTTCCTCGCCGGCGGCGACGTAGCCGAGCCGCGACGCCAGGACCCTGGCCGTACCCTCGGCGGTGGAGGCCCACAGCGTGACGCCATGGATGCCGCGGATGGCGTGCTGCGCGTCGACCGCGCCGCCGCCCCAGCCGGGAAGGTGCTCCACGGAGGCGTCCGCGACCAGCTCGAGGCGCAGACCGTCCGGGTCGTTGAACGACACCACCGTGTCGCCGAAGCGACGGCGCGGGCCGGAGAAGTGGACGCCCTCGGTGGCCAGACGGTCGATCCAGAACGCCAGCGAGGCGCGCGGGATGGCGAGCGCGACCTCCACCGCCTGCCCCACGCCGCGACGGCCGGGGAAGACGTCGGGATGCGGGAAGAAGGTGAGGATGGAGCCCGGCGTCCCCTCCGCGTCGCCGAAATACAGGTGCCACGTGCCGGGATCGTCGAAATTGACGGTGCGCTTGACGAGCCGCAGGCCGAGCACGTCGCGGTAGAACCGCACATTGCCGGCCGGCGAGCCGGCGATGGCCGTTACGTGGTGAATGCCGCCGATGGTCATGGCTGTTCTCCTGTTCGGTTGCCGGAGCGTCCCGGCATTTTCAGGGAGACAGGTGGGATTTGCACACAGGCACGTCGAGGGCGACGGGCGCAATGGGATCATTGCAGTCCCGCAACATGACTCGGTCGACCGGGCTTGACTGTCCGCCAAAGCGGACATATCGTTCTTTCGTCCGATGCTTCGGATCGCGGTGATTTGATTGCAGCTTGCCCCGCGTCATCAAAGGCTAAAGCGCCGCGGCATGGGTCGTGGCACAGTCACGACATGAGGCCGCCCGTGAATGTCACACTTCCCGCCCTGACCGCCGCCGAGAGGCCGGCCATCGTGCTGGAGCGCGTCTCGCGGACCTATTCGCCGCGGGGCGGCGGCGCTCCCGTCGAGGCGTTGCGCGACCTGTCGCTCTCCGTGGAAGCTGGCGCCATTGTGGGCCTGATCGGTGCGTCGGGGGCGGGCAAGTCGACCCTGCTGCGACTGATCGGCGGCGTCGACCTGCCGAGCGCCGGCCGCGTCGCCGTGGATGGGCTCGCCGGCGGCTCGGGCGGCATGAGCCGCAGCGCCGACCGGGTGGCGCTGGTGCCGGAGACGGTGGAGCTGATCCCGGCCCGCAGCGTCCTCGACAACGTGGCGCGGCCGCTGGAGGGGCTCGGCCTGCCGCGGTGGCAGGCGGGGCCTAAGGCGGCGGCGGTGCTGGCCGACGCCGGGCTCGGCCATTTGCGCGACCGGTTCCCGGACGAGCTGTCCGCCGGCGAGCGCAGCCGCGTGGCGCTTGCCCGCGCGCTCGTGACTGAGCCCGCCGTGCTGCTCGCCGACGAGCCGTTCGCGGCGCTGGACCGCGACAGCGTCGGCCAGCTTCTGCGCGCGCTGGAAGCCGCCAACCGTCGCGGCACCACCGTCATCATCGCCAGCCGCAGCTCGCGCCTGGTCCAGGAGATCGCCCACGAAATCGTGGTCATCGACGCCGGCCGGGTGCTGGAGCGGGGCGCGACCTACGAGGTGCTGACGCGGCCGCGCGAGCCCTTGACCCGGACGCGGATCGGGTCGGCCTTCGCCGGGCCGCTGCCGGAGTTCCTGGTCGAGAAGCTCGGAGATCGACCCACCCCCGGCGGGCAGGCCATCGTGCGCCTGGTGTTCACGGGCTCCGCCGCGACCACGCCGGTGATCACCGGGCTCGCCCGCAATCTCGGCCTCGACGTCAACATCCTGGTGGGCGCGGCCGAGACCGTGCGCGGCCGGCTGTACGGCGTGCTGATCGTCGGCGTCGCCGCGGGCGAGCCCTATTTGTCGGCGGCCCTGTCCCATTTCCGGGATGCGGGGCTGGAGGCCGAGGTGCTGGGCTATCTCGACTGATCCCGCGGGGTGGTGGGCTTCGCGGCCACGCTCTTGAGATAGGCCGCGATCGCCGCGCGGTCCTGTTCCGGCAGTTCGCCCGTGTTGCGGACGACCGCCGCCATGCTGCCGCCAACCACGTCCCCGTCCGGCTTGAAGCCGTCCGCCATGAAGGCGGCGATGTCGGCCTCCTCCCAGTCGGCGAGGCCGTCCTCGTGGGGCGTGATGTTGGGGATGAAGCCGCGGCCCTCGGGATTGGGCCCGCCCGCCAGCCTTGTGGCGGGGCGGATGCCGCCCAGCGCGTCGCGGTCGCTGTGGCACTCGGCGCAGTGGCCCAGCGCCTCGACCAGATACGCCCCGCGCCGCACCGCCTCCGGCGCGGCGGCGTCGAGCTCAAGCGGCGAGGTCTCGAGATAGATCAGCTTCCACAGCCCGACGCCGCGCGACACGCTGTAGGGGAAGGCGAGGTCGTGGGGCCGCGAGGGCGTGTCCACCGCCGGCAATGTGCGCATGAAGGCGAACAGGTCCCGGGCGTCCGCGACCTGCATGCGGGCATAGCTCGCATAGGGAAAGGCCGGATAGTAGTGCCCGCCGCCGGGCGAGACGCCGCGCATGACGGCGTTGACGAAATCGGCCTCGCTCCAGCCGCCGATGCCCGCCTGGGGATGCGACGACACGTTGGGGGCGTGGAAGGTGCCGAAATCGGTGGTGAGCGCGAGACCGCCGCCCAGCGCCAGCGGATCGTCGCCGCCGGGGGTGGCGTGGCAGGAGCCGCAGCCCGCCGCGAAGTAGACGAGGCGCCCCGCGTCAGGATCGCCGCCCTGCCCTTGCAGCGCGGCGGCCTCGATCCGCTCAGGCTCGGTCAGCCACCAGAACGCGCCGCCGCCGGCCACGGCCAGCAGCAGCAGGACGGCGAGCGCGCGGCGCATGAGCGCGACGATCAGTCGGCGCGATAGAGTTCGTGGCAGCCGCCACAGCTCTGGCCGGCGGTGCGGAACGCGGCGATGGTCGCGTCCGCGCCCTGTGCCGTCGCCTCCGCGCCGGCGCGGGCGTTGGTCACGAACTCGTCGAAGCGCCGCTCGAAATCGGCGCGGTTCTCGAATGCCGCGGGAAGGACCTCGCTGTCGCCGGTGTCGGAACCGTCGGGGAACAGGCCCCTGGCCTTCTCGCCGTTGGCCGCCATGGTCTCGAACGCCGCCTTCGCCTCGGCGGCGTCGAACGGCCGCTGCTCTCGCGCCATCTGGTTGAGCGTGCGCGATGCGCCGCCGATGGCCTTCATCGCCTCCTGGCGCTGGGACACGGCCTCGGCCGGCGATTGCGCCTCGGCAGAGCCGGAGGCCACGAGCCCCGCACCTGCAAGGCCGAGCGCGGCGGCGGAAAAGACGAGGCGACGAAGCATGGCGTGGCGGATGCGCATGGGGCAGCGAACTCCTGGCTGAGGCGGCACGTCTCGAAAGGTTCTAGCGAGACAACACGCGGGGTCGAGATGGGGGCGCACCCGCTCGCTATTTCGTGACCGCGGGCGCAGGGCCGCCACCTTGCCGCCGTAGAAGCGATGGAGCGTAGGCGTGATCTATCGGGTTGATATATCCGTAAAGCGGTATATCTCGGGCCGATATATGGCCACAGGGCGGAATCTCATGAACGTCAGAACGCTGTGCCTCGCGCTGCTCGCCCATGGCGAGGCCACGGGCTACGACCTCAAGAAGCGCTGGACGGACGGGCCGTTCGCCCATTTCGTCGACGCCAGCTTCGGCTCGATCTATCCCGCCCTCGCGAGGCTGGAGGAGGAAGGGCTGGTGACCTGCCGCGAGGAGGCCCAGCCCGGCAAGCCCGCGCGCAAGGTCTATTCCATCACGCCCGCCGGACAGGCCTCCTTCGTGGCCGCCATGAGCCAGCCGCCCGGGCCCGACATCTTCCGCTCGTCCTTCGGCGTGGTGGCCATGTGCGCGCCGTTCCTGTCGGCGGAGGTGGTGCGCCGCGCCATCGACGAGCGGGTCGCGGAAAGCACCACCATGATCGAGGAACTGGAGGGGCATATGGCCACCTGCACATACCCGCCGCTGCGATGGGTGCTGTCATGGGGGCTGCTGCACCACCGCTCCGAGCTGTCGTTCATGAAGGCGAACCGCGCGGCGCTGGAGGACATCGCGGGTCGGCCGGACCTCGCGGCCGGCGTTGCGGCCGGAAGCGCGATCTGCGGCGCGGACGCTGCGGCCGAGGACTGAGACGGATCGTCACGATGAAGATCAAGGGCTCCTATCTCGCAGCAACGCTGGTCGCGGCCGGGCTCGGCGCCTGGCTGCTCAGCGGCGACCTCATCGTCGGCGGCACCGTGGACGCCGACCGGGCCGACGCGGACGCCGCCGGCGCGGAACAGGCGGCGACGCCGCTGTTCCGGGTCCGCGTGCAGGACTTCACGGCCGGCGAGCGCGCCGCCGTGTTGCCTGTGCGCGGGCGCACCGAGGCGCGGTCCAAGGTCGAGGTCCGGGTCGAGACCGGCGGCATGGTGGCCGAGCGCATGGCCGCCAAGGGCGCCGTGGTCGCGCCCGGCGACCCGCTGTGCCGGATCGAGACCGGCGCGCGCGAGGCCCGGCTGCTGCAGGCGCGGGCGCAGCTGGCGCAGGCGGAATTCGACAATGACGGCGCGACCCGGCTCGCCAAGCGCGGCTTCGGCGCGGAGCAGCGGGTGCAGGCGACCAAGGCCGCCCTGGACGCCGCCCGCGCGGTGGTCGCCGACGCCGAGCTGGAACTTGCCCGCACCCGTGTGAATGCCCCCATCCGCGGCATCGTGCAGGATCCCGTGGCCGAGGTCGGCGACATGCTGTCGGTCGGCCAGACCTGCGCCACCGTGGTCGACACCGACCCGATGCTTGTGATCGCACAGGTCTCCGAGCGCGATGTCGGCCGGCTGACCGTCGGCATGGAGGCCGGCGTCTCGGTGGTGACCGGAGCGGAGGCCGCCGGCCGCGTGCGCTACATCGCCCCCTCCGCCGACCAGGCGACCCGCACCTTCCGGGTGGAGGTCGAGGTGCCGAACCCCGAAGGCGCGCTGCGCGACGGCGTGACGGCCAGGATCGCCGTGCCGCTGCCGGCGACGCCGGCGCACAAGCTGCCGTCATCGGCGCTGTCGCTGGCCGACAATGGCGAGATCGGCATCAAGGCGCTTGGAGACGACGACACCGTCGCGTTCCTGCCGGTCCAGCTCTTGGGCGACGACGGCGACGGCGTCTGGGTCGCCGGGCTTCCCGACACCGTCACCGTGGTCACCGTCGGGCACGAATACGTGGCCGCAGGGACGCAGGTCGAGCCGGTGCGCGAGCAGACCGCGGAGGGCGCGCCATGATCGCCATGCTCCGCGCCGTCCTGGAGCGGCCGCGCACGGTGCTGACCATGCTCGCGGTCGCCGTGATCATGGGGACGGTCTCCTATGTCACGATCCCCAAGGAGGCCAATCCCGACATCGACGTGCCGATCTTCTACGTCTCCATCGCGCAACAGGGCATCAGCCCGGAGGATGCCGAGCGGCTGCTGGTGCGGCCCATGGAGACCAAGCTGCGCAGCCTCGACGGCCTGAAGCGGATCACCGCCATCGCCTCGGAGGGCCATGCCGGGATCGTGCTGGAGTTCCAGGTCGATTTCGAGAAGGACGCGGCGCTGGCCGATGTCAGGGCGCAGGTGGACCTCGCGCGGGCGGAACTGCCCGCCGATGCCGAGGAGCCCACCGTCACCGAGACCAACTTCTCGCTGGTGCCGACCATCAGCGTCGCCCTGTCGGGCAACGTGCCCGAGCGCACGCTCTACCAGTCCGCGCGCCGGCTGAAGGACGCGATCCAGGTCATCCCCAGCGTGCTGGAAGCCAACCTCGTCGGCCACCGCGAGGAGCTGCTGGAGGTGGTGATCGACCAGGTGAAGCTGGAATCCTACGACATCGCGGCGGAGGAGCTGGTCCGCGTGGTGTCGCAGAACAACCAGCTCGTTCCCGCCGGCGCGCTGGATTCCGGCCAGGGCCGCTTCAACGTAAAGGTGCCCGGCCTGTTCCAGACGGCCGGCGACGTCATGGGCCTGCCCGTCAAGGTCTCGGGCGACGGCGTCGTGACGCTGGGCGATGTCGCCGAGATCCGCCGGACCTTCAAGGACGCCAACCAGTTCACACGCATCAACGGCCAGCCCGCCATCGCCATCGAGGTGGTGAAGCGGCTGGGCACCAACATCATCGAGAACAACGACGCGGTCCGCGCCGTGGTCGACGGCTTCACCGCCGACTGGCCCGACACGATCCGGGTCGATTACCTGCTGGACCAGTCGACCTTCATCGAGGAGGTGCTGGGGTCGCTGGAATCCTCGGTGATGGGGGCCATCGCGCTGGTCATGGTGGTGGTGCTGGCGGGGCTCGGCTTCCGTTCGTCGCTGCTGGTCGGGCTCGCCATACCGACCTCGTTCGTGATGGCGTTCCTGGTGCTGGCCCTGATGGGCCGCACCGTCAACATGATGATCCTGTTCGGACTGGTGCTGACGGTCGGCATGCTGGTCGACGGCGCCATCGTCATGGTGGAATACGCCGACCGGCGGATCGCCGAGGGCGTCAGGCGGCGGGAGGCCTATATCCGCGCGGCCGGGCAGATGTTCTGGCCCATCACCTCCTCGACCATGACGACGCTGGTGGCGTTCCTGCCTCTGATGCTGTGGCCCGGGGTGGCGGGCGAGTTCATGAGCTACCTGCCGCTGATGGTGGTGATCACCCTGTCGGCCGCGCTGCTGACGGCGCTGGTGTTCCTGCCGGTGATCGGCGGCTTCATCGGCCGGCGACGCGTCACCGCCGAGGAGATCGAAACCGCGCGCGCGCTCACCGACCACCGAAACTTCGACCTGCGGAAGGTGCCCGGCGTCACGGGCATCTATGCGCGCACGATCGCGCGCATCATCCGGCGGCCGGGCCTCGTGCTGCTGGCGGCGCTTGGCATTTCCGGAGGCATCGTCGCGGCCTTCGCGGCGGCGCCCACCGGCGTCACCTTCTTCATCGACGAGGAGCCGAGCCAGGCCGTGATCCTGGTGTCGGCGCGCGGCAACCTGTCGCCGTCGGAGCAGCGCGACCTGGTGGGGCTGGTGGAGCGCGAGGTGCTGACGGTCTCGGGCATCCAGAACCTGATCATGACGGCGGGCAGCGAGCCCGGCGCGCCGCGCATCGGCGGCACCCAGGACCCGCCCGCCGACCAGATCGGCCAGTTGATGCTGGAGTTCGAGGATTTCGCCGAGCGCCGCAGCGCCCGCGACATCTTCGCGGAGATCCGCGACAAGACCGCAGGCATCCCCGGCATCAAGGTCGAGAACCGCATCATCGAGGGCGGTCCGCCCACCGGCAAGGCGGTGCGGCTGGAGGTCGGCGGCACGAACTATGCGACCGTCCGGCAGGTCACCGGCCGGGTGCGCGCCCATGTGGACGCCATGTCCGGCCTGCGCGACCGCGAGGACACGCGGCCGCTGCCGGGCATCGAGTGGCAGCTCGACGTCGACCGCGCCGAAGCCGGCCGCTTCGGCACCGACATCGTGACCGTGGGATCCATGATCCAGCTCGTCACCAACGGCGTTCTGGTGGGCAAGTACCGCCCCGACGACAGCGAGGACGAGGTCGACATCCGGGTCCGCCTGCCCGGCACGGAACGGTCGCTGGACCGGCTGGACGATCTCAATGTGCGCACGCCGCAGGGCCTGGTGCCGATCCGCAACTTCGTCACCCGCGAGGCGCAGCCGCAGGTCACCTCCATCACCCGCACCGACGGGCTCTACACCATGCAGGTCAAGGCCGACGTGGTGGAGGGCGTGCTCGGCGACGAGAAGGTGCGCGAGCTCGACGCCTGGCTGAAGACGCAGCAGTGGCCGGAGGGGATCGGCTTCATCTTCCGCGGCGCCGACGAGGACCAGAAGGAATCCGGGGCGTTCCTGATGCGGGCCATGCTGGCCTCGCTGTTCCTGATGTTCGTGATCCTGGTGACCCAGTTCAACAGCTTCTACCAGACCTGGCTGACGCTGATGACGGTGGTGCTGTCGGTGTTCGGCGTGCTGCTGGGGATGATGATCACCCGCCAGCCGTTCTCCATCATCATGACCGGCACCGGCGTGCTGGCGCTGGCAGGCATCGTGGTCAACAACGCCATCATCCTGATGGACACGTTCAACGAGAAGCGCGCGGAGGGCGTCGCCACGCTGGACGCCGTGGTGATGACGTCGGCGGAGCGGCTGCGGCCCATCATGCTGACCACCATCACCACCATGGCGGGACTGCTGCCCATGGCGCTCCAGCTCACCTTCGACTTCTTCACGCCGGCGATCTCGGTGGGCTCGGTCACCGCCGGCTGGTGGGTTCAGCTGTCCACCGCCGTGATCTTCGGGCTGGCCTTCTCCACGCTGCTGACGCTGGTGCTGGTGCCGACGCTGCTCGCCGCGCCGACCGTGTGGGGCGAGCGGATCGCCGGCCTGCGGGCCCGGTTCAGGCGCCGCCGGACCCCGCCGGCCCCTCCCCCGCTCCCGGTCCCGCAGCCGATGCGGGAGGCGGCGGAGTAGGCGCGGGCGCGGCGGCGGTCGCCGTCGCCTTCCGGTGGGCGGCGTCGAGCTGGCGGTAGCGCTGGATGCCGAAGGGCAGCCCGACCAGATAGGCGAGCGTGATGGCGGTCAGCACCTGCCACGGATAGCTGATGAGCAGGCCCACGGCCACGGCCGCACCGATGAACAGCGGCGCCACCCATTCGCGCCCGATGGCCTTGCCCGCCTTCTTGCCCGACCAGGTCGGCAGGCGGCTGACCATGAGCAGCGCGATGGCGACGCAGTAGATCTCCGCGAACAGCTCCGGCCGCGGCAGCGACGGCAGGCCGAGATGGCCGAGATACACCGGCAGCAGCACGATGATGGCCCCGGCCGGGGCAGGCACGCCGGTGAAGTAGTTCTGGGCGAAGGCCGGTTCCTCCGGCCCGTCCAGCGCGGCATTGAAGCGCGCGAGCCGCAGGGCGGCGGCGATGGCGAAGGTGAGCGAGGCGACCCAGCCGAACGAGCCGGCGCCGTCGAGCACCCAGAAGTAGAGCAGCAGCGCCGGCGCGACGCCGAAATTGACGAAGTCGGCGAGGCTGTCGAGCTGGGCGCCGAAGCTGGACGTGCCCTTGAGCATGCGCGCCAGGCGGCCGTCTATGCCGTCCAGCGCCGCCGCCGCGACGATGCCGTAGACGGCCAGGTCGATGCGCCCCTCGAGGGCCATGCGGATGGCGGTCAGCCCGACGCACAGCGCCAGCACGGTGACCAGGTTCGGGGCCAGCAGCCGGAACGGCACCGGCCTGAACCGCCGTACGCGGGGCTGGCTCGGCTCGGGATCGTAGGGCGTGAAGAAATCCATGCGTCAACCTCCGGATCGCGGCGACCATAGCCGCTTCGGCTTAACGGTCCATCCTGCGGGAGGTTGCACGCCGACTGGCGTGCCTCGACGCGCGGTCCGGCGGCCTCTGCCCGGCCAGAGGCCTGCCCGTCTCACACCACCCGGTAGCGCGCCGCCGGCGCGCCGTCGGTGAGGTCGGCCAGGACGGTCTCGCCGCCGATGGCGCGCTGGCCCACTCCGACGCGGGGGCTGGCGCCTTCCGGCAGGTAGAGATCGGTGCGGCTGCCGAAGCGGATCAGGCCGAAGCGCTCGCCGGTGCCGATCTCGTCGCCCTCGCGCACCCAGCACAGGATGCGGCGCGCCACCAGCCCGGCGATCTGGACCACGCCCACCGAACCCGCGGGCGTGTCGATGGCCAGCCCGTTGCGCTCGTTGTCCTCGCTCGCCTTGTCGAGGTCGGCATTGAGGAACTTGCCCGGCCGGTAGGCGACACGGGTGACCCGACCGGCGATGGGCATGCGGTTGATGTGGACGTCGAACACCGACAGGAAGATCGCGATCCGCGGCCGCGGAGCCGCCCCGAGCCCCAGCTCCACCGGCGGCACCGCATGGTCGACGATCACGACGCGGCCGTCGGCCGGCGCGACCACGATGCCGGGCTTCTCGGGCACTGTGCGCGGGGGATCGCGGAAGAAATAGGCGACCCAGCAGGCCAGGATCGCCATGATCCAGAACAGCGTGGTGGACAGGAACAGCGACACCAGGGCGAGCCCGGCCGCGATCAGGACGAAGATGTGGCCCTCGCGGTGGACCGGCACCACCGCGCCCCGGATCGACTTCACCACGTCGTCAACGACCGCCATGGAACGCACTCCCTCGAAACCTCAGGCGCCTTCGATAGCCGCTTCCAGGGCGGGCGGGAAGCGGTTCGGCGCCCGGTCCTCCTCGGCGATGCGGGCGAGCCGCTCGCGCGCCTCCTCCGCCTCGCGCTGGCGCGACCACAACCCGGCATACAGGCCGCCGGCCGCCAGCAGCGCCGCATGGGTGCCGCGCTCGGCGATCAGCCCCCGGTCCAGAACGATGATCTCGTCGGCGCCGACGATGGTGGACAGGCGGTGGGCGATGACCAGCGTCGTGCGCCCCTGCGACACCCGGTCGAGCGCGTCCTGGATCTCCCGCTCGGTGTAGCTGTCCAGCGCCGACGTCGCCTCGTCCAGGGCGAGGATCGGCGGCGACTTGAGGATGGTGCGGGCGATCGCCACGCGCTGCTTCTCGCCGCCGGAGAGCTTGAGGCCGCGCTCGCCGACCTCTGTGTCGTAGCCCTTGGGCTGGAGGCGGATGAAGCCGTCGATCTGGGCCAGCCGCGCGGCGTCCTCGATCTCGGCCTCCGATGCGTCCCAGCGTCCGTAGCGGATGTTGTAGCGGATGGTGTCGTTGAACAGCACCGTGTCCTGCGGGACCATGCCGAGCGCGGCGCGCAGGCTCTCCTGGGT
>JAEWEX010000290.1 GCA_023389135.1 Pseudomonadota bacterium
GCCCCAGACCTTGCGCTTGGTGAGGTAGACCAGCCCGCCGAACAGGACCAGGAAGATCATGACGTTGAAGCCCATGCGCTTGCGCGCCTCCAGATGCGGCTCGGCGGCCCACATCATGAAGGCGGTGACGTCCTTGGCGTACTGGTCCACGGTGGTCGGCGCGCCGTCGTCATACTCGATCTGGCCTTCGGCGACCGGCGGCGCCATGGCGATCCAGTGGCCCGGGAAGTAGCGGTTGTAGTAGAGGCCGGGCCGCTCCTCGCCGTCGGGCGCGTCCTCGTAGCCGACCAGCAGCGCGCGGATATAGTCCGGCCCCTGCTCGGTGTACTGGGTGACGATGTCCATCAGGAACAGCGGGAAGCCGCGCTCGTAGGTGCGCGCCTTGGCCAGCACCGAGAAGTCCGGCGGATAGGCGCCGCCCATGGCCGCCCGGGCCGCCTGCTCGTTGGGGAAGGTCGAGGGGAACCGGTCCGACGGCCGGCCCGGCCGCTCGAAGCTCTCGCCATTGGCGTCCGGGCCGTCGGTGATCTGGTACTCGGCGGCCAGCAGGCGGATCTGCTCCTCGGAAAATTCCGGCCCGCCCGGCTGGGACAGAGTGCGGAACGCCACCAGCGACATGGCGTGGCACGCGGCGCAGACCTCGCGATAGACCTTGAAGCCGCGCTGGAGCTGGCCCCGGTCAAAAGTCCCGAACGGCCCGGAGAAGGTCCACTCCGCGCGCGGCGGCTGCGGCGCGGGCTCCGCCGCCAGGGCCGGAGAGGCGGCGGCGACGGCGAGCGCGACGAGGGCGCCGCGGGCGGCGGCGATGAGGCGATGCGGCATGATCGGACGGTCTCCGACGGCGTTCACGGGTTCAGCCCCTGGTGTCCGGGGAGGCGGTGGCGCCGGCGGGCATGGCCGATCCGCCCTTCTTCTTCAGGACGGCGTCCGAGATCGAGGCCGGCAGCGGCTTGGGCGTCTCGAACAGCCCGAGAAGCGGCAGGATCACCAGGAAATGCAGGAAGTACCATGCCGTCAGGACGCGGGACATGATGACATACATGCCCTCCGCCGGCTTGGCGCCGAGCCAGCCCAGCCCGATGCACACCACCACCAGCACCCAGAAGAACTGCTTGTAGAGCGGCCGGTAGGTGGCCGAGCGCACCTTGGAGGTGTCGAGCCAGGGCAGGAAGAACAGCACCGCGATCGCCGCGAACATGGCGATGACGCCGCCGAGCTTGGACGGGATGGCGCGCAGGATCGCATAGAACGGCAGGAAGTACCATTCCGGCACGATGTGCGCCGGCGTCACCAGCGGGTTGGCCTTGATGTAGTTGTCGGCGTGGCCGAGGTAGTTCGGGATGTAGAACACGAACCACGCGAAGAAGATCATGAAGCACACCATCGCGAAGGTGTCCTTGACCGTCGCGTAGGGCGTGAAGGGCACCATGTCGCCCTTGGTCTTGGGCTCGACGCCCGCAGGATTGTTCTGGCCCACATGGTGCAGGGCCCAGATATGCAGGACGACGACGCCCGCGATCATGAACGGCAGCAGGTAGTGCAGCGAGAAGAAGCGGTTCAGCGTCGGGTTGTCGACCGAGAACCCGCCCCACAGCCACGTCACCACGGCCTCGCCCACCAGCGGGATCGCCGAGAACAGGTTGGTGATGACGGTGGCGCCCCAGAACGACATCTGGCCCCACGGCAGCACGTAGCCCATGAAGGCGGTCGCCATCATCAGCAGGAAGATGATCACGCCGAGGATCCACAGCACCTCGCGCGGCGCCTTGTAGGAGCCGTAGTACAGCCCGCGGAAGATGTGGATGTAGACCGCGATGAAGAACATCGACGCGCCGTTGGCGTGCAGGTAGCGCATCAGCCAGCCGTAGTTCACGTCGCGCATGATGTGCTCGACGGAGTTGAAGGCCATCTCGGTATGCGGGGTGTAGTGCATCACCAGCACGATGCCGGTGACGATCTGCGCCACCAGCATGAATGTGAGGATGCCGCCGAACGTCCAGAAATAGTTCAGGTTCTTCGGCGTCGGGTAGGACACCGCGGTGGAGTGCACCAGGCTGATGATCGGCAGCCGGCTCTCCAGCCACCGCGTGAAGCCCGTCTTCGGCTGATAGGTCGAATGTCCGCTCATGGCGTGTCCTTAGGCTTTCGGGCGGATCAGCCGATCCGGACGGTCGTTTCGCTGATGAACTCGAACGGCGGGATGTGCAGGTTCTCCGGCGCGGGACCGCGGCGGATGCGTCCGGCCGTGTCGTAGTGCGAGCCGTGGCAGGGGCAGAACCAGCCGCCGAAGTCGCCCGACTGGCCGACCGGGACGCAGCCCAGATGCGTGCAGGTGCCGATCATGACGATCCACGGCTCGCGCTCCGGCGCGGCGCGGTTCTCGTCGGTGGCGGCGGCGTCGTCGCCGAGATTGGGGTTGCGGGCGTTGGCGTCCGGCAGGCTCCCGACCTCGACCGACTTTGCGGCCTCGATCTCCTCGGCGGAGCGATAGCGGATGAACACGGGCTTGCCGCGCCACTGCACCGTGATGCCCTGCCCCTCGGCCACCGAACTCACATCGACCTCGATGGAGGCCAGCGCCAGCGTCGAGGCGTCCGGGTTCATCTGGTCGACGAACGGCCAGGCCACGGCGGCGAGGCCGACCGCGCCGACGGCGCCCGTGGCGATGTAGAGGAAATCGCGGCGGGTGGGTTCTGGGGAGGTCGCGGTCGTCGCCACGGCGGTCACCTTCGTCGCTTGTCGTTGCCGTCCGGGAGGGTCGGGCGATCAGCGAACAGGCCGTTCGCACGCCGAACCCCCGCCCGGAGCGTTGCGGCGTTTTGGCACCGCGGGCCGGTCCTGTCCAGAGCGCCGCCCGCTGCCACGACACCATGTCGCACGACGCCGCGCGGCGGGGAATCGGGCATGATCGGCCGATGCGTCTCGCGCTCTACCAGCCCGACATTCCGCAGAACGCCGGCACGCTGATGCGGCTCGGCGCCTGCCTCGGCGTGGCGGTGGACCTGATCGGGCCGGCGGGCTTCCCGTCCACCGACAGCGCCTTCCGCCGCGCCGGCATGGACTACCTCGATGCGGTGGACCTCACGCGCCACGTCTCGTTCGACGCCTTCGACCTGCAAAGGCGCGCGCGGGCGCAGCGCCTGGTGCTGCTGACGACGCGCGCCACCACTCCCCACCACGCCGCGCGCTACCGCGCCGACGACATCCTCATGGTGGGCCGCGAATCGGCAGGGGTGCCCGACCGCGTCCACGATGCGGCCGACGTCGCCGTGGTGGTTCCCATGCGGCCGGACCTGCGCTCCCTCAACGTGGCGGTGGCCGCGGCGATCGTGCTGGGCGAGGCTCTGAGGCAGACCGGAGGCTTCGCGGCATAGCCGGCCGCGCCGCCTGTGGACAATGCTAGACCGAATCGCGCTTTCCCGCGGGCCGGCTTCGTGCTGCCATCCGCGCCGCACAGGAGACCCCGAAATGCCGTTGCCCGCCGACCTCGCCCAGCGCCAGTCCGCCGCACGATCCTGGTTCGAGGCGCTGCGCGACATGATCTGCGCCGCGCTGGAGGCCATCGAGGACGATGCGGCCAACGCGCCCGGCGCCGCCGGCCGCCCCGCCGGGCGTTTCGAGCGGACGCCGTGGCAGCGCACCGACCATTCCGGCCAGCCGGGCGGCGGCGGCGTCATGTCCATGATGAAGGGCCGTGTGTTTGAGAAGGTCGGCGTGCATGTCTCCACGGTTCACGGCGAGTTCGCGCCGGAGTTCCGCGCCCAGATCCCCGGCGCGGAGGACGATCCGCGGTTCTGGGCCTCGGGCATCTCGCTGATCGCCCATCCCTGGAACCCCAACGTGCCCGCAGTGCACATGAACACGCGCTTCGTCGCCACCACCAAGGCCTGGTTCGGCGGCGGCGCCGACCTCACGCCCGTGCTCGACCGGCGCAGGACGCAGGAGGATCCGGACACGGCCGACTTCCACGCCGCGCTGCAACGCGCCTGCGACGCCCACGCGGTGGCCGACTACCCCAAGCTCAAGGCCTGGTGCGAGGAGTATTTCCACCTCAAGCACCGCAACGAGCCGCGGGGCGTCGGCGGCATATTCTACGACTGGCTGGACAGCGGCGACCGCGACGCCGACTTCGCCTTCACCCAGGACGTCGGCCGCGCCTTCCTGGAGATCTATCCCGCGCTGGTGCGCCGCAACATGGCAACCTCCTGGACGGATGCGGACCGCGAGGAGCAGCTGGTGCGCCGCGGCCGCTACGTGGAGTTCAACCTGCTCTATGACCGCGGCACGATCTTCGGGCTCAGGACCGGCGGCAACGTCGCCTCGATCCTGTCCTCCATGCCGCCGGTGGTGAAGTGGCCGTGAGGCGGATGCGTCATCAAACGTCGAAGACCAGATCGGCGGGGGAGATCAGCACGTTGAAGTGCGCGCACCATATGACGACGCTCGGATACGCTTTCAGGTCGATCCCGGCGGGTATCGCGTAGCGCTGGCTGCCTTCGAACGCACGCAGCCGGCCGAGATCGACGAACATCTGGTCCGCGACGTCCGAACTGCTGCGGATGGCGGCCCGTGGCACGAGGTAGACGTGGTAGGCGGGACCGGGCCCGACCTTGAAGTCGTCGCCCAGGAAGACCGAACCCTGCCGCACCTCCACCGAGCCCGAACCATGATGGATCGGGTCCGAGGGATTGGCGTGAATGAAGGTTCCGCGCGCCAGGACGGCCTCGCCTGCCTCTGCCTCCGTCAGCCGCTCGCTCGCCGCAGGCGGCGCGAACACGTACGGGAACAGGAAAAAGCCCAGTGCGACCCCGCCGGCCGCGCCCGTGACGGCGCCAAGCAGAAAGGCGACCAGCCACCGGCGAATTCCGCGTCCGAACATGGTTCCTCCCGATCGCGTCCGCGCCACTGTCGCAGAGCGGTCAGGTCCGTGTCAGCACCTGATCCGCGAGACGTGAACGGTCAGCCTCGTCTTCGGGGAAGTCCGCGGCAATCCACGCTGTCTCAAGCCGCTTCAGCGCGACCCCGATCTCCGGTCCCGGCGCCATCCCGCGCGCGATCAGGTCGCTGCCCGACCAGGGCAGCACCGGCGGCGCCCACGCATCGGCAAGACCGACAAGCTCGGCCCAGCGGACATCGCTCTTCGCGGCGCCGCTGCCGGCCCAGGCCAGCATGGCGCGGTCGCGAAACGCCTGCGCACCGAGCCGGTAGAGCGCGGCGCGGCGCTCCGTGGCGGCCAGACCCGGCGCCGGCGCCCCCTCCCCGGAGGCCATGGCGGCCAGACGATCACGCTCCGCATTGGCGAGCCGCAGACGTTCGGCCAGGCGGGCGGCGTCCTCGACGACCACCACGGACAGCGCGCCAAGCCGCAGCAGGGGGTCCGGCGCGTCTTCCAGCGCCGCCAGCCGCTCCAGCCGCGTCAGATGGGGAACGCCGGGCAGCACCGCCGCCAGCACGCCATGCTCCGCCATCAGCCGCAGCGATGCCGGCGCGGCCG
>JAEWEX010000326.1 GCA_023389135.1 Pseudomonadota bacterium
CCCTTATATTGTGCCTGACCATGTCGATGTAAGTCCCCGCCGGGCCGTCTGGCGCGGACAGCGCGTCGGAGTAGAGCGTGCCCCCGACCGCAGCCCCGGTCTCGTCCGCGATCCGCCGCACCAGGCGCTCGTCGGAGATGTTCTCCACGAACACGGCCTTCACCCCCTCCTCGCGGATCTGCCGGATCAGCGCCGCCACGTCGCGGGCGGACGCCTCGGCTTCCGTGGAGACGCCCTGCGGGGCGATGAAGGTGAGGCCGTAGGCGCGGGCGAGATAGCCGAACGCGTCATGGGAGGTGATGACCTTGCGCCGGTCCGCCGGCAGCGCGGCCACCGCCGCCCTGACCTCGGCCTCCAGCGCGTCGAGTTGGGCCATGTAGGCGGTCGCATTGGCCTCGTAGGTCGCGCGCCCCTCCCCGTCGACCGCGATCAGCGCGTCGCGGATGTTGGCGACGTAGCGCCGGGCATTGGCCACGGACTGCCAGGCATGCGGGTCGAACGCGCCGTGGTCATGGCCGGAATGGTCGTGGCCCGCATGGTCATGATCGTGGTCATGATCGTGATCGTGGTCGTGGGAGGCTGCGTCCTTCGCGCCATGACCGTGGTCATGGGCGTGACCGTCCGAATGGCCGGGTTCGTCGGCGTCGGCGTTGCCGGTGGCGATGGTGTCGATGCCCTCGGAGGCCACCGCGGTCGGTCCCTTGTAGCCCGACGCCGCCACCAGCCGCTCGATCCAGCCCTCGAATGCCAGGCCGTTCACCACCACGAGATCCGCCTGCGCCACCGCCTTCGCGTCGGCCGGCGTCGGGGTGTAGACGTGGCCGTCGCCGTCGGCGCCCACCAGCGTGGTGAGGGCGATGCGGTCGCCGCCGACATTGCGCACCATGTCGCCGAGGATCGAGAAGGTGGCGACGACCTTGGGACCGTCGGCGGCCGCGGCGGGCAGCGCGAACAGCGCTGCGGCGGCAGCGGCGGCGAGAAGGCCGGAGCGACGTGCGGTCATGGGACAGGTCTCCGAAAGGGAATGGGTCAGGCTTCGAGATGGCGTCGCGGCACGAGCCGGCGCGCCAGGCCGCCGACGGTGCCGAACGCCAGCGAGAGGGCGTAGAGCACGCCGGCCGCGAGGATGATCGCGGGGCCGCTCGGCGCCCCGAAGTGGAACGAGGCGAGCAGGCCCGCCCAGACGGCGAGCACGCCGCCCGCCGCCGAGAGCAGCAGCATCAGCGTGACGTCGTCGGTCCAGAACCGCGCGCTGGCGGCCGGCAGCATCATGATGCCCACCGCCAGCAGCGTGCCGAGCGCGTGGAAGCCGCCCACCAGGTTCAGCACCACCAGGACGAGGAACGTGAGGTAGACCGGCCCGCCCGCCCGGCTGACCGAGCGCAGGAACCCCGGATCGAGGCATTCCAGCACCAACGGGCGATAGATCGCCGCCAGCGCGACGAGCGTCGCCGTGGCGATGCCGGCCAGGAGCAGCAGCGTCGCGTCGTCCAGCGCCAGCACCGTGCCGAACAGCACGTGCAGCAGGTCGACATTGGAGCCGCGCATGGACACGATCAGCACGCCGAGCGCGAGCGAGATCAGGTAGAACGCCGCCAGCGCGGCATCCTCCTTGAGCAGCGTCGAGCGCGCCACCAGCCCCGCGCCGACCGCCACGGCGCAGCCCGCCACCAGCCCGCCGATGGTCATGGCCGGCAGCGACAGCCCCGCCACGAGATAGCCGACGGCCGCGCCCGGCAGGATGGCGTGCGCCATGGCGTCGCCGGTCAGGCTCATGCGGCGCAGCATCAGGAACACGCCCATGGGCCCGGCGCCCAGCGCCAGCGCGGCGCCGCCCACCAGCGCGCGGCGCATGAAGGCGAAGTCGGCGAACGGCGCGATCAGCGTGTCGTAGAGCATCGCGGGCTCAGGCGGCCTCGCCGCGGTCGCAGACATGGGCGCGGGTGTCGAACGCCTCGATCATGCGGCGCGCCGCCAGCAGGTTCTCGGGCGACAGCGCCTCGCGGGTCGGGCCCCAGGCCACCGGCTCGCGCGCCATGAGCAGCGCCTCGGGGAACGCGCGGCGCACGGTCTCGATGTCGTGCAGCACGGCGACCACGGTGCGCGCCTCCGCATGCCAGCGGCGCACGAGCTCAAGCAGATCGGCCGCGGTCCTGGCGTCGATGGCGGTGAACGGCTCGTCCAGCAGGATCACGGAGGCGTCCTGCAGCAGCAGCCGCGCGAACAGCGCGCGCTGCATCTGCCCGCCCGACAGCGTGCCGATGGCGCGCGCCTCGAAGCCCGTGAGCCCGACCGCGGCGATCGCCTCCTCCACCCGGGCGCGGTCGGCACGGCCGACGCCCCCGAACAGCCCGACCCGCCGCCACAGCCCCATGGCGACGAGGTCGTAGACCGACACCGGGAACGAGCGGTCGATGTCCGCCGCCTGCGGCAGATAGGCGATGGCGCGCGGCCGCGTGCCGCCGAGATCGATGCGGCCGCCCAGCGGCTGCAGCGCGCCGACGATGCCCTTGAGCAGCGTCGACTTGCCGGCGCCGTTGGGCCCGACCACCGCCGTCAGGCTGCCGCGCGACAGCGTGCCGCTGAGATGGTGCACCGCCGGGTGACGGTCATATCCCAGCGTCACGTCCTCGAAGCGGATCGATCCGTCGCTCATCGCGCCCCTCAGCCCATGGCCCAGAACACCGAGGCCCACAGCAGCGCCAGCAGCACCGCCACGCCGCCGAGCCGCGCCGCCGCCGACAGCCGCAGCAGCGACATGGTGGGCGCGGCCGCTGCCGGCCGGCTGTGGACGTGACGGTGGTGGTGGTCGTGGTCTCTGCCGGCCATGGTCAACGTTATAAAGTTACAGCGTTCCGTGGATTTAGGCTCGTCGGCCGCCGCTGTCAACGTGGCGGTCGGGGGCGGCGGCCATTGGCGGGGCCTTGATCGCATGGCGCGGAACGCGCAGTTTGTGCCCGCCATCACAGAGGCGACATGGACGCTCGACCTCCCGCCCCGGCGGGCCCGCACCGCAGGCGCAGGATCGCGCTGGCGCTGGCGCTCGCCGGCGTCATCGGCCTCGTGGCGACGTCGAGCTACATGCTGGCCGCCGACCGCGCCATGGCGACGCTGACCCGCCAGGCCAGCGACCGTCTCGCGCTCTACGCCATCAGCCTCGAGGCGGTGATCGAGCGGTTCCGGTACCTGCCGGTGGTGCTGGCGCAGGCGGAGCCGATCCAGCAGCTCCTGGCCGACCCGCACGATCCCGCCCGGGTCGACGCGGCCAACCGCTACCTGGAGGGGCTGAACGCCACCACCGGCGCGTCTGCGCTCTACGTGATGCTGCCCAACGGCCACACGCCCGCGGCCTCCAACTGGAACACCGCCGTCAGCTTCGTCGGCTACAACTACTCCTTCCGGCCCTATTTCCAGGACGCCGTCTCGCACGGCGAGGGGCGCTACTACGCCATCGGCACCACCAGCGGCGTGCCCGGCTACTTCCTGTCCCACCGCATCGCCAGCCCGGACGGGCGGCTCGCAGGCGTCGCGGTGGTCAAGATCGAGCTGGAGCCGCTGGAGGCCAACTGGTCCGACGCCGGCGAGGGCGTGGCCATCGCCGACGACAACGGCATCATCTTCCTGACGAGCCGGAGCGGCTGGCGGTTCCGCACCACCCGCCCGCTGGACGCCGGCACCAGGGCCCTGCTGACCTCGACCCGGCAATACGGGCTCGCGAACCTGTCGGCGCCCCCTCTGGTCTCGCCGGCCGCGCCGATGGGCGCCGGCGGCCGCAAGCAGCTCGTGCGCATCGCCGATGCCGGCGGAGATCCGGGGCTGTTCATCCAGCACCGCCGGCCGCTGCCGGAGCACGGCTGGTCGCTGCTGCACGTGACGCCCTATGCGGAGGTCCGCACCGCGGCCGGCACCGTCGCCACCGCCGCGACGCTGGCCGCGCTCGCGCTGGTGCTGGTGGGCGCGGTTGCGCTCCAGCGCCGCCAGATGGTGAAGGCCAAGCTGGAGGCCCACCAGCTGCTGGAGCAGCGCGTCGCCCAGCGCACCCAGGAGCTGAGCGAGGCGAACATGCTGCTCCAGACCGAGGTCCAGGAGCGCATCCGCGCCGAGCGGGAATTGAGGCTGGCGCAGGACGGCCTGGTGCAGGCGGCCAAGCTGGCGAGCCTCGGCCAGGCGCTGGCGGGCGTCGCCCACGAGATCAACCAGCCGCTGGCGGCGCTCAGGACCTACATGGCGAGCCTGCGCCTGCTGGTGGAGCGCGGCGAGCGGACCGCCAGCGCAAAAACCTTCGACGCGGTGACCTCGATGCTGGAGCGCATGACCGCCCTCACCGGCCACCTGAAAATCTTCGCCCGCAAGTCCGCCCTGGAGCCGCAAGCGACCGACCTCGGCCAGGCGGTCGCCAACGCGCTGGAACTGGTGTCGTTCCGCCTCGCCGCCGCCGACATCGCGCTGGACGTCGCGCGGCCCGCACGGCCCGTCCACGTCATGGGCGACCCGATCCGGCTGGAGCAGGTGGCGCTCAACCTGATGACCAACGCGGTCGACGCGCTGGAGGGAACCGCCCGGCCGCGCATCGACATCCGGGTGGCGGAGACCGGCGGGCGCGCGGTGCTGACCGTCTCCGACACCGGCGCCGGCATCCCGCCGGAGCTGCAGCACGTGGTGTTCGACCCGTTCTTCACCACCAAGGAGGTCGGCCGCGGGCTGGGCCTCGGCCTGTCCATCGCCTACGGCATCGTCCGCGACATGGACGGCGCCATCGAGGTCGCCTCCGTGCCCGGCGAGGGCACCACCTTCACCGTGTCGCTGCCGCTTGCGGAGACCGCGCCCGCGCCGCGCCGCAGGGCCCGGGAGGCCGCCCACGCATGACCGGCCCGCGCGTGCTCGTGGTGGACGACGAGGCGGTGGTGCGCGACGCCATCGCGCAATGGCTGACGCTGACCGGCTTCGAGGTCGCGGTGGCCGGCGACGCGGAGGCGGCGCTCGCGGCGCTCGGCCGGGCGACGCCCGACGTGGTGCTGTCAGACGTGAAGATGCCCCGCCTGTCGGGGCTGGAACTGATGCGCGCCATCCATCGGCGCGACCGCGACGTCTCGGTTGTGCTGCTGACCGCCCATGGCGACGTCGACATGGCGGTGGCGGCCATGCGCGACGGCGCCTTCGACTTCCTGCAGAAGCCCTACGAGCCGGAGCATCTGGCGGCCGTGCTGAGGCGCGCCGCCGAGCAGAGCGCGCTGCGCCGCGAGGTGGGCCGGCTGCGCGCGCGGGTCGGCGGCGACGCGGCGCTGGCCTCGCGCCTGATCGGCCTGTCGGAACCCATGCGGCGTCTGCGCGAGGCGGTGGCCGAACTCGCCGCCATCGACGCCGACGCGATCCTCACCGGCGAGACCGGCACCGGCAAGGAGGTGGTGGCGCGCTGCCTGCACGATTTCTCGCCCCGCGCCTCCGGCCCCTATGTGGCGGTGAACTGCGCCGCCATCCCGGCCGAGATCTTCGAGAGCGAGCTGTTCGGCCACGAGGCCGGGGCCTTCACCGGCGCGCGCGGGCAGCGCATCGGCAAGTTCGAGCACGCCAATGGCGGCACCATCCTGCTGGACGAGATCGAGAGCATGCCGGTCGCGCTCCAGGCCAAGGTGCTGCGGGTGCTCCAGGAGCGCACGCTGGAGCGGCTCGGCTCCAACCGCGAGATCGGGCTCGACATCCGCGTGCTCGCCGCCTCCAAGGCCGACCTGGAGGAGGAGAGCCGCGCCGGCCGCTTCCGCGCCGACCTCTACTACCGGCTCAACACGGCGGAGATCTCGCTGCCGCCGCTGCGCGCCCGCGACAACGACGTGCTGCTGCTGTTCGAGCACTTCGCCGCGGCGACCGTGGCGCGCACCGGCCGGCCGCTGCGCGCGCTCGCCGCCGCGGACGTCGATGCGCTGCTGGCCCATGACTGGCCGGGCAATGTGCGGCAGCTCAAGACGGTGGCCGAGCGCCACGCGCTGGGACTGACCGCCTCCGGCCGCACCGTGGCGGAGATGCTCGATCGCGGCGGCCAGCCGGGACCGGCCGCCGGCGCGACGTTGGCGGAGCGGGTGGCCGCGTTCGAGAAGCGCCTGATCGAGGCGGCGCTGCGCGAGCATGGCGGCTCCATCGCCGCCGTCA
>JAEWEX010000372.1 GCA_023389135.1 Pseudomonadota bacterium
CGTCCCAGCGCCGCGGCTGCGGCGGCTCGGGCGGGGCGACCTGCGGGGTCGGGTTGCACACCGGCCGGCCGCGCCGCAGGCGCATGTCCACGTGGAAATGGTCGTCGTGGTAGCGGTCGGCGCCGGGGCCGAGCGTGGTGGTGAAGTGCTCGCAGGCGCCGGCATGGATCTCGCGCAGGAACTGGCGCTCGTCGGATGCGCCCTTCCAGCCCTTCAGCACCGTGATCTCGCGGCCGTCGGCGAGCGTGAAGGCCGCCACGTCCAGTGCGTTGCCGAAGGCGTGCTCCGACCAGGACGCGCCGCGCTTGTTGTTCATGGTGCGGCAGCCGTAGGAGGCGATCACCTTGATGCCCGTCACGGGCTGGCCGAAGCGGGCGAAGGCGGCGGGCTGCACGCGCTGGGTGAGCCAGCCGTCCAGCGCGGGGACCATGGCGCAGGACAGCGTCGCCGCGGTCGAGGTGGAGACCGTGCCGCCGGCGAGGCCGTGGACCTTGAAGGGCTGGTCGAGGCCGCAGACCTTGGGGCCGCGGATCGCCTTGGCGGGGGTGATGAAGGCGGACGGCCGCACCTGGCCGGATGCGAGGCAGCGCGCCTCGACCTCGGCCCGCCAGGCTTCCCGCTCCTCCGTCTCCTCCATGATGCCGCAGCCGGTCATGACGAGACCGGCTGCGGCAAGGATGAGACCATACGCAAAACACCGTCTCATGCTGCATCAAATGCAACGGATCGCCTTAACGGACGGTCAACGGCGCGGGGGCGAATCACCTGCCCCGGATCGGGACGGCGGCGGCGTCTCCAGCGTCGTTCGCGGGGGTTTTCGCGGCGACGAAAGATGTCGCGGAACATCATTCGCTATCAGTCGGTTAAAGCCATGGTGCAGTGCGCTTCCCACATGGAACAACGCAACTGGATCACAATTCGCTTTGCAACTGGACCAATCGGCCTCACACTCCACCCAGCCCAAACGAGCGGGAGACCGAACGATGGGACTGATACAGAAAGTGAATGCGTTCGCTGTATGCGCCGCCTTCGTCTTCGTCGGCGCTATCGTGATCGGAGCTTTCTGAGGCTCCCTTCGTCGGGTGGCGCAAGCGGCGGCGCCCGGCCAAGCCCGCACAAGCGGAAGATCCCCGCGACGGGGATGCCAAGTCTCAAGAGGAAGGCCGGAGGGGGCAGCACCCCTCCGGCCTTTTTCGTTTCGCGCGGATGTCAGGGCCCGGCGGGGTGCTATGGAAGGTCCGCCGGCTTGCGCGGCGCGGACCCAGGTTCCCCGTGCCGACCCGTCCCGATCTCAGGCCAGGATTTCCTTCACCACCGCGCTGGCGCGGGTGAAGTCCATGCGGCCGGCATAGCGCTCCTTCAGGGCCGCCATGGTGCGGCCCATGTCGCGCAGGCCCGCGGCGCCGATCTCCGAGACCGTGCCGGCGACCGCGTCGCGGGTCTCGGCGTCGTCCATCTGCCGGGGCAGGAAGCCCTTGATGATCTCGGCCTCCTCGCGCTCCTGCTCGGCCAGCTCGGCGCGGCCGGCGTCCTGGTAGATCTTCGCGGACTCGTCGCGCTGCTTGATCATCTTCTGGAGCAGCTGGAGCACCTCGTCATCGGCGATGCCGCCGGTGCGTCCGTGCCCGCGCGCCTCGATGTCGCGGTCCTTGATGGCGGCGTTGATGAGGCGAAGCGTGCACATGCGCCGCCGGTCCTGCGCCTTCACCGCCGCCACGAGCGAGGTGTTGATGGTATCGCGCATTTTCTGCCTTGATCCTTCACTGAAGGGGGAACGCGGTTCCCGCCTTGTCGTTGACCCTGGACGCGGGAAGCTCTAGCAACGCGCCCAGCCGGTCGTCGGTGCGGCGCCGTCGGGCATGCCCGCACCTCGTCGCGGGGGTATATGTCCCACGGCGGCCGATCCGACAAGATACCGAGAGTTATGTCAGCCATGCTTACTGATCAGAACGACGCCCCGGCGGAGGGCTGGAGCGAGCCGCGCGCCACGGCGCTGCTGGTGCTGGCCGACGGCACCGTGCTGGAGGGCCAGGGCGTGGGCGCCACCGGCGCCGCAACCGGCGAGGTCTGCTTCAACACCGCCATGACGGGGTATCAGGAGGTGCTCACCGATCCGTCCTATGCCGGGCAGATCGTAACCTTCACCTTTCCCCACATCGGCAATGTCGGCGCCAATGACGAGGATATCGAGACGGTCAACGCCGCGGCGTCCTCCGGCGTGCGCGGCGTGGTGCTGGGGGCTGCGGTGACGGCGCCCTCCAACTGGCGCTCGGCCCGGCATTTCGACCAGTGGCTCGCGGCCCGCGGCATCGTCGGCATCTCCGGGCTCGACACCCGCGCGCTGACCGCCCTGATCCGCGACAAGGGCATGCCCAACGCCGTGGTCGCGCACGATCCCGACGGCAATTTCGACATCGATGCCCTCAAGCGGCAGGCCGCCGCGCTGCCCAGCATGGACGGGCTCGACCTGGTGCCGGGCGTCACGGCGGCGCAGCGCTATTCGTGGGACGAGACCGTCTGGCAGTGGCCGCAGGGCTACGGGCGGCAGGACGCGCCGACGCGCCGCGTGGTCGCCATCGACTACGGCCTCAAGCGCAACATCCTGCGGCTGCTGGCCACCACCGGCGCCGAGGTGACGGTGCTGCCGGCCACCGCCACGGCGGAGGACGTCATGGCGCTGAAGCCCGACGGCGTGTTCCTGTCCAACGGTCCGGGCGACCCCGCGGCGACGGGGGAATATGCGGTCCCGGTGATCCGCGAGATCCTCGATCGCGGCATCCCGACCTTCGGCATCTGCCTCGGCCACCAGATGCTGGCGCTGGCGGTGGGGGCCAGGACCGCCAAGATGCACCAGGGGCATCACGGCGCGAACCACCCGGTCAAGGACATGACCACCGGCAAGGTGGAGATCGTGTCCATGAACCACGGCTTCGCGGTGGACCGCGACAGCCTGCCGGCCAATGCCGAGGAGACCCACGTCTCGCTGTTCGACGGCTCCAATTGCGGCCTCAGGCTCAAGGACCGGCCGGCATTCTCGGTGCAGCACCATCCCGAGGCCAGCCCCGGCCCGCAGGACAGCCACTACCTGTTCACGCGCTTCGCCGAGATGATGGACGCCCACGCCGCCAAGGCGTGAGCGCCGTCCCCGGGACCGCGTCCGCCGGCGGCATTCCACCGGCGTAGTGAAT
>JAEWEX010000043.1 GCA_023389135.1 Pseudomonadota bacterium
CCGCCGGCGGCGGCGCCTGAGCGGGCGCTCCGCGCTCACCGCGCCAGCGACGTCAGCGCTGCGATCACCTCTGCGTCGGTGACCAGGGCGAGGCTCTTCTTCACCTTCACCGCCTCGGTCCGCCGCCCGGCGCGCATGACCAGGATCACCGTCTCCGCGCCGCCGCAGTCGGGATCGCCGCAGTCGATCTCGCTGACGGTGACGGCGTCTTCGGGATGCAGTTCGAGCGCCATCCGCGCCACGGTGGTCACGCGCGCGCGCTGCGGGGCGGTGTCGTCGGCGCGGCGGCGTCCGAAGGAGAACAGGGCCATGCCCGCGACTGTGGCTCAAGCGGCGGCGCGGCGCCACTGCGGGAACGGATCGGGCAGGTGGCGAAACGTCGCCGGGTCGAACCGCGCCGGATCGGCGGAGCCGGCGAGGCAGCCGTCCAGGGCGGCGCGCATGGCGGCCTCGTCCATGTCCTGCCCGATGAACACCAGCTCCTGCCGGCGGTCGCCCCAGCCCTCCACCCAGTGGCGGCGCAGGATCGACCGCCAGTCCTGCGACTGCGGCCAGCGCGTCTTCGGCACCGACGCCCACCACAACCCCATGGCCTCCGTGCGGCAGACGGCCCCGGCGATGGACAGCTCGCCCACCCAGTCCGGACGGGTCGCGAGCCAGAAATGCCCCTTGGCGCGGATCAGGCCCGGCCAGGCGGCGGCCAGGAACGAGTGGAACGCGGCCGGCGCGAACGGCCGCCGCGCGCGGTAGACGAAGCTCGTGATGCCGTATTCCTCGGTCTCCGGGACATGGGAGGCGAACCCGTAGAGCTCCTTCGCCCACAGCGGATGCTGCTCGGCCAGCTCGGGGTCGAACAGGCCGGTCTCGATGATGTCGTCGACCGGCACGTCGCAGAAGTCGGCCTCGATCACCCGCGCATCGGGGTTGAGCGCGCGCAGGATGGCGCGCGCGGCATCGCGCGCGGCGGGGCCGGCGTCGCCCACCTTGTTGAGGACGATGACGTTGGCGAACTCGATCTGGTCGGTCAGCAGGTCGGCGACGGTGCGCCGGTCGTCGCCGCCGAGGCCCTCGCCGCGCGCGGCGAGCCGGTCGCGGCCGCCGAAGTCACGCGCGAGGTTGATGGCGTCCACCACCGTGACCATGCAGTCCAGCTCGGCGACGTCGTCCAGCGCCGCGCCGGCCTCGTCGCGGAACGAGAAAGTCGCGGCCACCGGCAGCGGCTCGGAGATGCCGGTGGATTCGATGACGATGGCGTCGAAGCGGCCCGCCTCGGCGAGGCGGCGGACCTCCACCAGGAGATCCTCACGCAGCGTGCAGCAGATGCAGCCATTGGTCATCTCGACCAGCGCCTCGCCCGTGCGCGACAGGTCGACGCCGCTGCGGACGAGATCGGCGTCGATGTTAACGTCCGACATGTCGTTGACAATGACCGCGAGCCGTCGCCCCCCGCGCGCCGCGAGCAGCCGGTTCAGGAGCGTGGTCTTGCCGGCACCGAGGAAGCCGGACAGCACGGTGACGGGGATTCGGGCGGGCATGGGTCACTCCTGTTAGCAATGTTATAACGTTGCATATAGATGGTGCCGATCCCATGCAACCGCCGGTCCGGGAAAACGGTCGCGCGCCGGGCTGACCCCTGATAGAACCCGCCGCGAACCAAGGTCCGGCACCCAACCCGCTGCAGATGTCCGTCCCCGCCACCAGTGACACGCTGATCGCCGAACTTGCCCGCGCCGGCTTCGCGCGGATCGATCCGCCGGTGCTCCAGCCGGCGGCGGTGTTCCTCGACGTCTCGGGCGAGGACCTGCGCCGGCGCATGTTCCTGACCCAGGGCGCCGACGGGCGCGAGATGTGCCTGCGGCCGGACCTCACCGTGCCCGCGGCCCGCGCCCATCTGGAGCGCGGCGGCGAGGGCGAGGCGGCCTACTGCTATCTGGGGCCGGTGTTCCGCCACCGCTCGGCCGGGCCGAGCGAGTTCCTGCAGGGCGGCGTCGAGATCTTCGGACGCGCCGACCGCGCCTCGGCGGATGCCGAGGTGCTGGCCTGCGCGCGGTCGGTCTGCGAGCTCTACGGCGTGGCCGACGCCGAGACCCGCGTCGGCGATCTGGGGATCGTCAACGCCTTCGTCGATGCGCTCGACCTGCCGGCGGCCTGGAAGCGGCGGCTGGTGAGGGAGGCGAGCCGGGAAGGGCGGCTGGACGTGGAACTGGACGCCCTGCTGGCGGCCCGGGAGGGCTCCGAGCGTTCCGGCTTCCTCGCCGCCCTCGACGGCGCCAATCCCGCCGCCGCACGCGCCGTGGTGGAGGACCTGCTGGCCATCGCCGGCATTTCCACCGTGGGCGGGCGCTCGGTGTCCGACATCGCCGAGCGCTTCCTCGAACAGGCCCGGCTGCAGGCCGGCGCGCGCCTGCCGGAGGAGACCCGAACGGTCTTGTCGCGGCTTCTTGAGGTGGAGGGTGATCTCGCCTCCGCCGCGCTGGCGCTGCGGGCGCTGGCCGGCGACGCGCAGCTTCCCGTCGGCCGCGCGCTGGACGCCTTCGAGCAGCGCAATGCGGCCCTCGCGGCGCGCGGCGGCGCGCCGGAAAGCCTCGCCTTCGCGGCGCGGTTCGGCCGCCCGCTCGGCTATTACACGGGGCTGGTGTTCGAGATCCGCAGCGCCGCGCGGCACGATCTGGGACCGCTGGTCGGCGGCGGCCGCTATGACGGCCTGATGCAGACGCTCGGCGCGCCGGCCCCGGTGCCCGCGGTCGGCTGCGCGTTCTGGATCGAGCGCCTCCAGGAGGCGGGCCGATGAGCGCCGCCCCGCTTCTGCTTGCCGTGCCCTCCAAGGGCCGGCTCCAGGAGAACGCCATGGCGTTCTTCGCCCGCGCCGGCCTGCCGCTGGTGCAGCCGCGGGGCGCGCGGGACTATCGCGGCGCGGTGGCGGGCGTTCCCGGCGCCGAGGTGGCGTTCCTGTCGGCCTCGGAGATCGCCTCGGCGCTGGCCCAGGGGGCGGTCCATCTCGGCATCACCGGCGAGGACCTGATCCGCGAGCAGATACCCGACGCCGACGCCCGCGTCATGCTGCTGGCGAAGCCCGGCTTCGGCCCGGCCAATGTCGTCGTGGCGGTGCCGGCGGCGTGGATCGACGTGCACAGCATGGCCGATCTGGACGATGTCGCCTCGGACCTGCGCCTGCGCCGCGGCCGCCCGCTGCGGGTCGCCACCAAATACGTGAACCTGACCCGCGCCTTCTTCGCCCGCAACGGCGTCGCCGACTACCGGATCGTGGAGAGCGCCGGCGCCACCGAGGGCGCGCCCGCCGCAGGCGTCGCCGATGTCGTGGTGGACATCACCACGACCGGCGCGACGCTGGCCGCCAATGCGCTGAAGATCCTCGACGACGGCGTGATGCTGCGC
>JAEWEX010000191.1 GCA_023389135.1 Pseudomonadota bacterium
GGCCAAGGCGCTGCGCGAGAACGAGGACGTGAAGGAATTCTATCTGGGCGTCGGCGACGGCGGCCGGAAGTCCTTCCGCGAGGTCAAGCACTACAAGCGGCGCAAGCGATGGCTGGGCTGAAGGAATATTACGACGCCCGCGACACCGCCCCGCGGGAGGTCCGCGAGCGCGGGCTGATGGCGCGCCTGCCGGCGCTCGTGGCCCGCGCCATGACGGCGCCGGGCTGGGCGCAGCACCTGGCCGGGGTCGATCCGGCCGCGGTGACCGGCCGCGACGCGCTGGCGCGGCTGCCGGTGCTGCGCAAGGCTGACATGCCGGCGCTGCAGGCGGCGC
Organism: Pseudomonadota bacterium; assembly: GCA_023389135.1. Classification (GTDB taxonomy): domain Bacteria; phylum Pseudomonadota; class Alphaproteobacteria; order Rhizobiales; family Methylopilaceae; genus Agaricicola. Next base: position 335 of record JAEWEX010000191.1, read on the forward strand.
GCCCGCCGCTGGGCGGCTTCAACGCGACGGCGCTCGGCGACCTGAAGCGGCTGCTCGTATCTCCCGGCCCGATCTACGAGCCGGAGGGCAAGGCCGCCGACTGGTGGGGCGCGGCGCGCGGCCTGTTCGCCGCCGGCATGCGCCATGGCGACGTGGTCATCAACTGCTTCTCGTACCACCTCACGCCCGGCGGCCACATCATGGAATCCGGCGCCGCCGCCCTCGGCTGCTGCGTCATCCCCGGCGGCGTCGGCAATACCGAGCAGCAGGTCGACGCCGTGGCGGCGCTGAGGCCCGCGGGTTATCTCGGAACGCCGGACTTCCTGAAGGTGCTGCTGGACCGCGCCGCGGAGGCGGGCCGGGACGCATCGTCCATCCGCCGCGGCGTCGTCTCGGGCGCGGCCTTCCCGCCCTCGCTGCAACGGGAGCTGTCGGCGCGCGGCGTGGAGGCGATGCAGGCCTACGCCACGGCGGAGCTCGGCTTCGTCGCCTTCGAGACGCCCGCCCGCGAGGGCCTGGTGGTCAACGAGGACAGGATCGTGGAGATCGTGAAGCCCGGGACCGGCGAGCCGGTGGCGGAAGGCGAGGTCGGCGAGGTGGTCGTCACCTGCTTCAACGACGACTATCCCATGATCCGCCTCGCCACCGGGGATCTGTCCGCCGTGCTGGCGGGCGAGAGCCCCTGCGGGCGCACGGCCTTGCGCATCAAGGGCTGGATGGGGCGCGCCGACCAGACCACCAAGGTCAAGGGCATGTTCGTCCATCCCGCCCAGGTGGCGGAGGTGGGCCGCAGGCACCCGGAGCTCGGCCGCCTGCGCCTGGTGGTGCGCCGCGCCGCCGAGCAGGATGTCATGGTGCTGCACGCGGAATCGCGCGCCGCCGACCATGCGCTGGCGGATGCGGCCGCCGCGACGCTGCAGTCGGTCACGAAGCTGCGCGGCACGGTGCAGCTGGTGGAACCGGGGGCGCTGCCCAATGACGGCAAGGTGATCGCCGACGAACGGCCCGTGGCCTGATCCGGCCGGCGCTCTGGCGCGCTGCGCGCGGATGCGTATGTTGGCCGGCACTCGTGGCGTGGGCCGAAGCGGGACCGATGATCTCCAGGCAGCAGATGTTCGAACCCCTCCTGGAGGTCCTGCCGTCGTTCCGGCCGGCCTGGGAGGCTTTCGTGGTCGAGTGGACGCCACGGCCGGGGCAGTACTGGGAGTACGAACCGGGCGAGTATCCGAACTATCTGCTGCTCGCCGACCTGGCGCGCCATCTCATCGATCTTCTGGAGGCAGGCAGGCTCGAAGACGTCTCCGCAGCGCTCGCCGTCGCCGAGGCGTGGATCGTGGACGGCGAGCACTATGTGCACGAGGCGGCCATCGTCGGGCTTCTGGAGGACCTCCAGAACGTCATGCAGCGGCGGAGCATCGAGGAGGCGCGGATCACCGACCTGCTCGGACCCGAGGGCCGCTACTGGTGGGACAGGCTCAACGGCTTCTGGAGCAACCGCGAGCCGCTGGGCCTGGTGGACCATCGCCGGCCGGGCACCGCGCCAAAGTGGCCGTGACGACATGCGGCGCGTCAGTGCCGCAGCCGCAGTCCCACTTCGAACAGCGTGGCGATGTAGTCCTCGCCGGGCAGTGACGAGTCCAGCTTCGTATGGGCGGCGCGGCCGATCACGCTGAGGCGGCGGTTGAGCCGCCAGTCCAGGAGGAGTTCGGCGGTCAGTTCGTCGTCGATGCGGCCGGTGCCGTCATAATCCGCGCGCGAGGCCTCCAGCGCGGCCGTCACGGCGACGTTGCGGCGTGGCCGGTGTTCCACCTCCAGCCTGCCGCTGCGGGTGAGCGTCCCGGACGATCCGATCAGCGTTGTCGGCGAGAAGTCGCTGGAGGCGATGACCCTGACCGTCGTCAGCGCCGTCGGCGCCCATGCCAGCGAGATATCCGCGATCAGCCCCGTCAGGTCGTCCAGCGCCGGGTCGTCGTAGCGCCGGTGGCCGTAGCCGACCCGCGCCTCGCCGGACACGAGCGCGCTCGGCGCGATCCGGACGCCGGCGGCGACGGCGGTGCCGGAAGACCCGCGTTCCAGGCCGTTCTGGTCGACGCGGCGGTCGTAGACCTCGTTGTCGGCCTCGACATCGGCGAACACCTCGAAGCCGGGCCGCACCTCGTATGCGCCGCGCAGGGCGACGCCGTAGGTGGTGCTGACGCGGTCGCCATTGTCCACCGTGCCGCCGCCGACCAGCCGGCCGTCGTCGTAGAGCACGCGCGAGACGCGTCCGCCGAGGCGCACCGAGAACGGCTCGGGACGCCAGGTGACGCCGGCCGCCGCCGACAGGGTCTGCGTCAGCGAGCGCTCGGCGAGGCCGCCCGGCGTGTTGGGGTCCCCCGGATCGAGGCTGGCCAGCGCCGCGGCGACCTCGCCGTCGACGACGATCTCGCGCGTGACGTCGATGCGGCCGGCGAGACGCGCGGCCAGTTCCGGGTCGTCGGCGCCCTCCAGGTCGCGGAACTTCGTGAACGAGCCGGAGATCCGGGCGTCGAGCTGGTGCCGGCTCCAGTCGCTGGTCAGGCCGGCCTCGCCGGCGAGGCGGCCATAGGCCGAGCCGCGGCCGCCCGCGGTGCCCAGCGCATTGTCCGAATGTCCGGCGGTCGCATCCAGCCGCCCGCGCAGCACGAAGGAGCCGATCCGCGACCCCGGCGCCGCGAACGGGTCGGCATCCTGGGTCCGTCGCGGGCGCACAACCGTCGGGATCGACGGCGGCAGCGGCGCGGGGGTCGCGTCGCGGGGCGGGGCGTCGTCGGCATTGGCATCGCCGAAGGTCGGCGCGAACAGCGGGTCCCCGAACACGCCCGGCTCGTCGGCCGGGTCGCGCGGTGCTTCCTGTGCGGCGGCGGCCCACGACCAGGCCGTCACCGCCGCGGCGAGGGTCCAGGTGATCCGGCGGACGCAATGGCGCATGGCAAGCTGTCGACGGCTCGGACGAGCCGATCCTCGGCCGATCGAAGTCTCGGCATCGAGAAGACGCCCGACATGGTTAACGCTTGGTTTCCGGCCAGGGGCGCCGGGCGCTTCGGGTCAGGCTTCGGGCAGCACCCGCGTGACATGGCCCATCTTGCGGCCCGGGCGCGCCTCGGCCTTGCCGTAGAGGTGCAGCGTCGCCGCCGGATCGGCGAGCCAGCGGGCGAAATCGGCGGCCTCGTCGCCCAGCAGGTTGGTCATCTCCACCCGCCCGCGGCGGGCGGCGCCGCCCAGCGGCCAGCCGCAGATGGCGCGGATGTGCTGCTCGAACTGGCTGGTCTGCGCGCCGGCCTCGGTCCAGTGGCCGGAATTGTGGACGCGCGGCGCGATCTCGTTGACCACGATCTCCTCGCCGCCGGCGCGCGGCACCACGAACATCTCCACCGCCAGCACGCCCACATAGCCGAGCGCGTCGGCGATGCGCCGGGCATGGCCGATGGCGGCGGCCTGCGCCGCGGGCGAGAGCGCAGCGGGCACCTGGGAGGTTCTGAGGATATGGTTCTCGTGGCGGTTCTCCGTCACGTCGAAGGCCGCGAAGGCGCCGTCGCGGCCGCGGGCGGCCACCACCGACACCTCGCGCTCGAACGGCACGAACGCCTCCAGGATGGCGCTCTGGTTGCCGATCAGCGCGAAGGCGGCGTCGAGCCCGGCGCCCTCGCGCAGCATCACCTGCCCCTTGCCGTCATAGCCGAAGCGGCGGGTCTTCAGCACCGCCGGACGTCCGACGACGCCGATGCCCTTGGCCAGGCTCGCCCGGTCGTCCACCGCGATGAAGCGGGCGGTGGGAATGCCGAGGCGGTTGACGAAGCCCTTCTCGGCCAGCCGGTCCTGCGTGGTGGCGAGGGCCCGGGCGTCCGGCAGCAGCGGCACGCGCGCGGCCACGAAGTCCGCCGTGGCGGCCGGCACGTTCTCGAATTCGTAGGTGACGACGTCGCAGCCCTCGGCAAACAGCGTCAGCGCCGCCTCGTCGCCGTAGTCGGCGACGGTCATCTGCTTGGCGACGTCGAAGGCGGGGCTGGCCGGGTCGGGGCAGTAGATGTGGGTCTTCAGCCCCAGCCGCGCGGCGGCGAGCGCCAGCATGCGGCCGAGCTGTCCGCCGCCGAGGATGCCGACGGTGGCGCCTGGGCTCAGCATGCCGTCAGGCATCGTCGCTCGGCCGCTCCGCCACCTTGGCGGTCTGCGCCGCGCGCCATGCGGCGAGGCGGCCGGCCAGCGCGGCGTCGTGCAGCGCGAGCACGCTGGCCGCCAGAAGGGCGGCATTGACCGCCCCGGCCCGGCCGATGGCCAATGTGCCGACCGGCACCCCCGCCGGCATCTGGACGATGGAATAAAGGCTGTCGACGCCGGACAGGGCCTTGGATTCCACCGGCACGCCGAACACCGGAAGCTCGGTCAGCGCCGCCACCATTCCGGGCAGGTGGGCGGCGCCGCCCGCCCCGGCGATGACCACGTGGAAGCCCTCCGCCTTCGCGCCCCTGGCGAACGCCACCATGCGCTCCGGCGTGCGGTGGGCGGAGACGATGCGCGCGTCGCAGCCGACCCCCAGCGCCGCCAGCGTCTCCGCGGCGTGGCGCATGGTGGCCCAGTCCGACTGGCTGCCCATCACGATCGCGACGGGAACGTTCGCGCGCTCGCGCGACGCCGTCTCGCTCATCCCATCCCCCTGGGGCCTGAAAAGAGCGCGGGATTATAGGTGCGGGCGGGCTTGGCGCAAGGCGATGTTCGCACCGGGCCTGCCCGATCCCGCCAATACCTCCACGAGCAGGCGGGTTCGACGGGGCAGTCTATGCCCGATGGCGAGGTGTGGAAGCAGCTGGCGGCCGCATGGTGTCGCGAATGGCGGCGCCTGCTGCAAACGGAGCGGGGCGGCGACCGCCGTTGCTGCAAATCCTCTTGACGACACAACCGAAAGCCGCTTGAGTTCCGCCACAATCCGGGTTGCGGCCTGTCTTGATTTAATCGCCTCTCGCTTCGGGTCGCGCCCTTCAAGCCAATCCCTCCAACTCTGGTTGTAGCTGGTCGTCGGTCCGCCATGCGCGGCCTTCGATCCGTTCCTGGTCCTGCTTGGAGGTCTACATGCCCGAGGGCATCGTCAAGTTCTACAATACCCAGAAGGGTTATGGGTTCATCCAGCCGAACGACGGCGGCAAGGACGTGTTCGTCCATGCCACCGCTCTCGAGCGCGCCGGCATCCCCATGCTTTCCGAGGGTCAGAAGGTGCGCTTCGAACTGGTCGAGAGCCGCGGCAAGACTGCCGCCGGCAATCTTCAGCTCGGCTGAGCGCTCCCGGCTCCTCGCGGGCCGCACGAATCGAGCCCGGTGCGGTGCCCCCGCGCCGGGCTTTTCGTTTCCGGCGCCGCGACGTTCTCCGGATCAGGCAATGATGTCCGGCGTCAACTGGTCTTCGAGGTGCGCGATGCGGTCCTTCAGCCACAGCTTGCGCTTCTTGAGCCGTTGGATCTGAAGCCGGTCCGACACGTCCAGCCGGTCCAGCGCCTCGATGGCGCTGTCCAGATCGCGGTGCTCCTCCTTGAGCCGTGCCAGCTCGGAGGCGAGTTCGTTCTCGTTGTTGTCGTTCATGCGTGCCGCGCCGCGCCCCGCCTGCTGGAGGCGCGCGGGAGTATCGCATTCCCCGCGCCCCCATCAAGGCTTTGTGGAGAATGGCGCGCGGCCGGGACGCGGCGGCGGCGGATGGCGTTCGACAGACTACCGCCGCAATGGCACACTTCACTGTCGTGAGGTTCACCAAGGAGAAGGAGCGATCGATGTCCATTGAGTCGCATCTGGCCGAACTCGAGCGCAAGCATCAGTCTCTGGAGAGGCAGATCGAGGAGGAACTCCAGCGCGCGGCGGGGAGCGACCTGAGGGTAGCGGAACTCAAGCGGCGAAAGCTGTTCATCAAGGACGAGATCAACCGGATCAGGGCGGACGGCGAGACGCTGCACTGACGTCCGGCTTCGGACCGCAGGGGCCGGTCTCCCGGCAAGTTCAGGGAAGGCTTCCCGCGGCCGTCAATCCGACCGCCTGCCCGTGGCCGGCGGTCGGTGAAGCCCCCCAGATCGGACCGCGCTCGTCGGGCCGGCCGATGCGATGCCCGGCCGGCAGGCGCCGCCTACGGCGCACGTCCCGGCTGGGTCGTGGAGGTTGCAGCCTGGGCGATGCCGGGCTCCACAAGGCGCGACGCCGATCCCGGCCAACGCCGCTTGGCAACCCACCGGCGTTTCACTATGGATCACCGGTCGCCAGGCGCTGACGACTGACCGGCATTCACCGCCGGGCATCGGTGTACGGGTCGTGGCCATGGCCGCAGCGGTCGCCTGCCTTCTCAAGACCCACATGTGGAACCCCCAGGTCGCCCGGGCGCACGCGATGCTGTCGGCTGCATGGGGCGGGCCGGTGGCGCTGCTCGCCGACGAAACCTCCGGCCCGCTGGCGACACCGTCCGGGCTGGCCAAGATCCCGTACAGCGCGGCCGCATTCGCGGCCATGGGGCTGCCGATCTATCCCGACCGGGCCAAGGGGCTGTGGTTCAACTGCGACTATCCGCTCTACGTGGTGTTCGATCATATCGACGCGGATGCGGCAGCCATCGTGGAATACGATCTGGTCTGCCCCCACGACCTCCGCGCCCGGGTGGAGGCCATGGCGGCCTCGACATCCGATTTCGTGGTTCACCGCCACCGCCCCGTGCCCGCCGGAGTGTTCTGGGAGCAGAACGCACTGGCCTGGTATGCGCGCCATCCGCTGCCGCCTGGCATCGAGATGCACGAATGCCTTCCGCCCTTCACCTTCATTCGCCGCGAGGCGGCAGCGGAGCTCGGCCGAAGCCGGATCGCCGACGCCCGCGGCTGGCGCCGTCGCGCCACGCTGGCGAAGCTGTTCCTCCGTCCTCGGCCGGTATGGCTGTTTTCCGAGATGTTCCTTGGTACGGAGCCGCTGGTGAGGGGGCTCTCGGTCGGTCATCTGGAGGCGTTCGGAGACTGCCAGCGCCTCGTCTATGCGCAGCCGACCCACTGGGACGACATTCCCGAGCGCCCGGAGCGGTTCTATCATCCGGTGCTCAGCGGCAATGCATTCGTGGAGCGGCTGATGAAGCATGTGGAGGTCGTCGACGACTGGACGCCCCAGGGCCTCGCCGCCATGCGCGCGCGCTGCCGCGGCGCGGACGAGGCCGCGCTGTTCGACCGCCGCATCGAGGGAGAACTGGCCAGGCGTCAGCCCGCCTGATCCGGCGATTGCGGGCGGGTGCTTGAAGCGGCGGGCCATCCGGCCCAGTTTGCGGCCATGCGGAAACTCGCCGTCCTCGCTGCTCTGGCGCTCGGCCTCTACCTGGCGGCCGTCGGTGCGCTCTATGCGTTCCAGCGCAGCCTGATGTATCCGGCCGATCCATCGCCGGTCGATGCGGCGGCGGCCGGGGTGCCGGGGCTCGGCGCGGTGACGCTGGAGACGGCGGACGGCGAGCGGCTCGCCGCCTGGTCCGTTCCGGCAAGCGAGGGCCGGCCAAGCATTCTCTATTTTCACGGCAATGGCGGCAATCTGGAACGGCCGGGCCGGCTTGCGCGATTCCGTGCGCTGACGGCGGCGGGATACGGCCTGCTGGCGGTCAGCTACCGCGGATACGGGGGATCGACCGGCACGCCGAGCGAGGACGGGCTGGCGCGCGACGCCGAGGCGGCCTATGCGGCGCTGGCGGCCCGGGTGCCCCCGGAAAACATCGTGCTTTACGGCGAATCGCTCGGAACCGGCGTCGCGATCCGCCTGGCGACCGAGCGTCCGGTGGCCGCGCTCGTGCTGGAGGCTCCGTATCTGTCCACCCGCGCGGTGGCGGAACTGCGCTATCCGTTCGCGCCCGTCGGAGCGCTGATGAAGGACCAGTTCCGCTCGGACCTGCGGATCGTCCGCGTCTCCGCGCCGGTCCTGGTCCTGCACGGCGAGCGCGACGCCGTGGTCCCGTTCGCGCAGGGTCAGGCGCTGTTCCGGCTGGCGAACGAGCCCAAGCGGTTCGTGCGGTTTCCCGCCGGGAGCCACGAGAACCTGCCGAGCCTGGGCTCGATCGAGGAGATCGACGCGTTTCTTGAAGAGGTGGCGGCCGGAACCTTCACGGGATCCCGGCCAAGCCGCCGGGCGCAGGGGCCCGGCGACTGACGGGAGAGCCGGCCCGCCTCAGCGGGCGGCGGCGAGGGCCGGTCGCGCGGGCTTGGCCGGGGTCTTCGCCAGGGCGGCCTCGCGCCCGCGGTTGCGGTTCCACTCCATGACCTGCGCCAGCGCGATCTGGATGGCGAGACCGCCGCCGACCAGGACGGTGTCGGTGAGCAGGCCGCCGCCCATCTCGTCGCGCCACAGCATGGCGACCATGGACAGCAGCGAGCCGGCGCAGAAGATCGGCAGTCCGTGACGGCCCATGACCGCGATGACGTTGTCGTGGCGGATGGCAGTCTTGAGCCATGCGCCCAGCGGCGACCACGCCACCACATAGGCCAGCGCCAGCACATGGGTCAGCCGCCACAGGCCCTCATGGGTCTTGGAGAAGCCGAACAGCGTCTGCGGCCAGGGCAGCACGGCCTGCTCGTCGAACCAGAACCCGCTCATGGCCCAGGCCGCGCCGATGGCGAGCCAGAGCGCGCCCAGCGCATAGGCCACCGGATGATAGGGCACGGGGTTGCCGGACTTGGCCATGGCGCCGGCCACGAAGCCGATGGTGAACAGGAACTGCCACGCCAGCGGGTTGAAGAACCAGCCGTTCTCGTTGGGGAATTCCGGCATGTTGATGCCGAACAGGTGAACCGACAGGTAGAGCGCACCGGACGCTGCGAGCGCCAGGCGGAAATCGATGCGCGCCAGCCACATCACCAGCGGCAGCATCGCCAGCATGACGACGTACATCGGCAGGATGTTGAAGTACCCCAGATGATGCACCATCAGCGCCACGCCGAGCAGCCCCTTGGCGGGATCGTCGAGGATCGGCTGGATGTTGTTGCGGCCGGCGATCTCCGGATCGCCGAAATAGATCGCGGCGGCGGCGAACACGGCGATGCAGGCGATGACCGACACGGTCTGCGCCATGTAGAGCTGGCCCGCCCGCTTCAGGGCGCGGTAGCTCTGCCCCAGCGCGTCGCCTGCGACGAACCGGCCGAAATAGGCCATGGCCGCCACGAATCCTGCAAGAAACACGAACAGCTCCGCCGCATCGGAAAACCCGAAGTTGCGATGGGTGAGATGCTCGTAGATGTTGCCTGGTATGTGGTTGATGAAGATCGAGGCCAGCGCCAGGCCCCTGAAGAAATCCAGCCGAACGTCGCGCTGCTTCCGCACCGAATCCATGAATCTCAAGCCTCGGAACATGAAATAACCGCTCGAACAACGCCTCCCGCAGCGGTTGGGTTCCGGTAGATCCGGCGATATAGCCTGAGATCCCAGTCTATTGGGGCTTTGGCCAGTCGCTGTCGTGGCAATGCCGCCATATATGCGGCAAGACTGGGGCGCTACAGCCAGCCGGTGCCGCGCAATCCATCCCAGACCAGCTTCAGCCCGATGAGGAAGACGCTGGCATAGGCGACGACGTAGAACGGCTTGATGGGCACGTATCGCGTGACCTTGACGCCCGCCAGCGTCGCCAGCAGCGCCACCGGGATCAGCACCGCAGAGGCGGCGAGATTGACCGGCGCCAGCTGGCCGAGATCGGCGTAGGGCCAGATCTTGGCGACGTTGATGGAGGCGAAGAACAGCACGTTGGTGGCGGCGAACGCCTCCTTCGTCAGGCGCTGCGGCAGCAGGTACATCTGCACGGGCGGCCCGCCGGCATGGGCGACGAAGCTGGTGAAGCCGGAGATGGTGCCGAGCAGGGTGCCGAGCCAGGCCGGCGGCCGCCAGGCGTCGGTGCGGCCGCGCCGCAGCAGGAAGTCGATGCTGAAGACCACCGCGACGGCGCCGACCATCAGGCGGATGCCGTCGTCGGAGACGGCGGAGGCCAGCACCCAGCCCAGCGCCGTGCCGAGCATGCCGCCGGGGATCAGCACCCACAGGCTGGCCGCGTCGAAATGGCGCCGGTAGGAGGCGATGGCGATGGCGTCCATCACCAGCAGGATCGGCAGCATGATCCCGGCCGCCGCCTGCGGGCTGGTGACCAGGGCGATCAGCGGCACCGCCAGCATGGCGAAGCCGCCGCCGAAGCCGCCCTTGCCGAGGCCGACCATGATCACCGCCGGCACGGCCACGGCGTAAAACAGCGGATCGGAGATCATGGGCGTCGCGAGGGCAGGGGAGGGGCCGGGGGCGGCCGGGCGTCGGCGGCGATCAATACTGCAACTTTCCGGGCGGCGATACCGGAACGGCGCGGGCGCCCCGGTTTCCGCTCCGTCCTTGGCGCGACGGCGCGTGCGGGCTAATCCTCCCCGGCAGTCGACCGAGGAGACCGCCCGTGCCCGCCCCTTTCATCCTGCCCTACGAGAACGTCCTGCCCCGCATCGCCTCCGCACCGGAGGCCGCGGCCGGTGCGGCGGTGCTGGGCAAGGCGACGCTCGGCGCCGGGGCCGTGCTCAGGGCGGCGTCCGTCATCCGCGCGGACGGACACTTCGTCACCGCGGGCGACCGGCTGTTCGTGGGCGACCACGCGACCGTCCATATCGCCCACGGCCTCTACCCGACGATCATGGGCGACGACGTGACCATCGGCGCCAATGCGGTGATCCACGCCTGCACGCTGGGAAGCCGTGTCGCGGTGGGCGACGACGTGGTGATCCTCGACGGTTCAACGATCGGCGACGACGTGGCCATCGAGGCGGGGTCGGTGGTGTTCCCGCGCTCGGACCTGGCCGGCGGTCGCCTCTATGCCGGCGCGCCGGCCCGCGAGGTGCGGGCGCTGGAGCCGGG
>JAEWEX010000097.1 GCA_023389135.1 Pseudomonadota bacterium
GTGCTCGAACGAGGCCATGCCGGCGGCGACGGTCTCGCGCGCCTTGTTGCGCACGTAGATCTCGCTTGCGGGATCGGCGCCGACCAGCACCACGGCGAGGCCCGGCCTGACGCCTGTGGCCCGCTCCAGGCCGGCGGCGTCGGCGGCGGCCTTCGCCCTCACCTCGGCCGCGATGGCCTTGCCGTCGATGATGTTGGCGGTCATGGCGCGCCCTTTCCAAACGTTCGTTCGAGGCCGGCGGCGAGGATGGAGGGATCGCCGGCGATGTGGAGGGTCTTGGTGCGCGAGGTTGCGCCCGAGGCGACCCTGACGTCGCGGGGCGCGGCGCCGAGCGCGGACGCGACGAGCTTCTCCAGCGCCGTATTGGCCCGGCCGTCCTCCGGCGCGGCGCGGACGCGGGCGCGCGCCACCACCATGCCGTCGTCGCGGGTCTCCAGCCCCTCCAGCGCATCGCGGCCGCCGCGCGGCGTGAGGCGCACCCTCAGCCTGACGCCACCGTCCGCCGCGCTCCAGGCATTGCTCAGTAGACGATCTCCAGGATCAGCCGCTTGAGGAACTGCAGGCCGAGCAGCAGGATCACCGGGGAGATGTCGATGCCGCCGAGATTGGGGATGAAGCGCCGGATCGGCGCCAGCGCCGGCTCCGTCAGCCGCCAAAGCGTCTCGGCGATGCCGGCGATCACGGGATTGCGCGTATTGACGACGTTGAACGCGATCAGCCACGACAGGATCGCTGAGATGATCACCACCCAGAAGTAGAGATCGATGATCGTGATGATCAGCCAGACGATGGCGTTCATCCTCGGCGCGGCCTCGCTGTTGCGTTGGAACGGACGGAGTGTGTCGGCACCGTTCTAGCCGTCAGGCGCCCGGCGCCGCAAGTGGCCGGGGCGAGGGTCAGGTCTGTTCGACGCCGCCCATGCGGCACACTTCGGTCCACTCCGCCGCGGTCACCGGCTGGACCGACAGCCGCGAATTGGCGGCCAGCGCCATGTCCTTCAGCTTCGGATTGGCCTTGACCGCCTCCAGCGTCACCGGCCGCGGCACGTCTCGGACCGCGCGGATGTCGACGCACTCCCACTTGCCGGTGTCGTCGGTGGAGTCCGGATGGGCGGCCTTGCAGACCTCGACGATGCCCACGATCTCCTTGCCTTCGTTGGAATGGTAGAAGAAGCCGCGGTCGCCGACAGCCATGGCGCGCATGTTGTTGCGGGCCTGGTAGTTGCGAACGCCGTCCCACTCCTGGCCGGCGCCGCCGCGGTTCTTCTGGGCCTCCCAGGACCAGGCGTCAGGCTCGGACTTGAACAGCCAGTAGGCCATGGGCTCTCGCTCTCCTCAGCTGTGGAACAGGTAGCGCTTCTGGATCAGCATCAGCCGCTCGACCCGCGCCGCCTCGTCGCGGGACCGGCACGGCAGCGTGCGGTACTCGAGGGTGTCGATATGCTGCAGCACGAAGTCGCGCTTGGCCGAGTTGTTGCGCGTGCCGCGGCCGAAGGGGCGCGGTAGCAGCGACATCATGCGCCAGTGGCAGCGCCGGCCGATGCCCACCAGAACCGGGTCGTTGGCGCCGCGGCGGCGCAGTTCGTAGACGCCCGGCCCCTCAGGCGCCACAAGCGATGAAAACGCCTCTGGCGCCGGCAGCGGGCGCCAGTGCGACCAGGCCGCGCCGCCCGCGCCGATGTCGCCGCCCGCGGGCGGCGGCGGGCTTTCCGCCTTCAGCGGGCGCGCCAGCAGCATCTCCATGGCGCGGCCGACGCTGAGCTGGCCCGTCAGAACGTCGCGCACGGCGTGGGCGATCGGCATCTCCACTCCGCGCCGGTCCGCCAGCGCCACCAGCGCCTCGGCGGTGAAGGCGCCCTCCGCGAGCTTGCCCGGCCGCTGGTCGCCGGCGCCGATGGCGCGGCCCAGCGCGAAGTTGCGCGACTGCGGCGAGGTGGCGGTAAGCACGAGATCGCCCAGCCCCGAAAGACCCATCAGCGTCTCCGGCCGCGCGCCCATGGCGGCGCCGAGCCGGCGCAGCTCTGCAAATCCCCGCGCGATCAGGGCGGCGGAGGCGCTGGCGCCGAGGTTGCGGCCGGCCGCGATGCCGGCGGCGATCGCCAGCACGTTCTTGGCCGCGCCGCCGATCTCGACGCCGGTCAGGTCGTCGGTGTGGTAGGGCCGGAAGGCGGGGGAGGCGAGCGCCGCCGACAGCGCCTCGGCAAGCGCGAGGTCGCGGGCGGCGAGCGTCACCGCGGTCGGCAGGCCGCGGCCGACATCGGCGGCGAAGCTCGGGCCGGACAGCGCGGCCGGGCGCACATGGGGCGCGACCTCGCCGATGACCGTGGTGGGAAGCGCCAGGGTACCGCGCTCGATGCCCTTGGCGCAGGACACCACCGGCACGCGCCCGGCGACCAGCGGCGCCATCTGCGCGGTCACCGCACGGACGGTCTGGGCAGGCGTCACCAGCAGCACCGCATCGCAGCGGCAGGCGCGGGCAAGGTCCTGCGTGACATGGACCAGCGGCTCCAGCGGAACCCCCGGCAGGTCGTCCCGGTTCTGCCGCGCGGCGACCAGCGCCGCCACATGGTCCCTGTCGCGCCCCCACAGCACGACGCCGCGGCCGGCCCGCGCCGCGGCATTGGCGAGCGCCGTGCCCCAGGCGCCGGCGC
>JAEWEX010000112.1 GCA_023389135.1 Pseudomonadota bacterium
GGTCTATTCCGAGGAGGAGCTCGAGGCGCTGCAGACCACCGCCATGGTGCTGGCGGAGATGATCGCGTCCGGCGAGCTGACCTCGCTCGCCCGACCCGGCGCCGAGCCCGCCGTGCGCCGCCCGGAGACGCGCGCGGGCGTCGCGCTGGCGGAGGGAATCGGCCTTGGCCACGTCGTGCTCTACGAGCCCCGGGTCGGCAGCACCCGCAACATGATCGCCGAGGACGTCGCCAACGAGACCGGGCGCCTCGACGCGGCGCTGGACAGCCTGCGGGCCTCCATCGACAGCCTCATGGAGCGCGGCGACGTTCAGCGCGCCGGCGAGCACCGCGACGTGCTGGAGGCGTTCCGCATGTTCGCTCATGACCAGGGCTGGGGCCGGCGCATCCGCGAGGCGGTGCTGACCGGTCTGACCGCCGAGGCCGCGGTCGAGCGCGTGCAGTCGGACACCCGGGCGCGCCTGATGCGCCAGACCGACCCCTACATGCGCGAGCGGCTGCACGACCTGGACGATCTGGCCAACCGGCTGCTGCGCGCGCTGTCGGGATATGAGCCGGCGGCCCTGTCGGAGCTGCCGGAGAACGCCATCATCGTCGCTCGCAGCATGGGCCCGGCGGCCCTGCTCGACTTCGACCGCAGCCGCATCCGCGGGCTGGTGCTGGAGGAGGGCGGGCCCACCAGCCACGTGGCCATCGTCGCCCGCGCCATGGGCGTGCCGACCGTGGGCGAGATCCCCAACGCCACCGGCATCGTCGAGCCGGGCGACGCCATCATCGTCGACGGCGACACCGGCGACGTCCATGTCCGGCCGCCCGCCGACGTGGAGCGGGCCTTCGGCGAGAAGGTGAAGCTGCGCGCCCGCCGCCAGCAGCAATATGCGGCGCTGCGCGACCGCCCCGCCGTCACCCGCGACGGCCGCGAGATCGCGCTCCATCTCAATGCCGGCCTCCTGGTCGATCTGCCCCACATCGCGGAGACCGGGGCCGCCGGCATCGGCTTGTTCCGCACCGAGCTTCAGTTCATGGTGGCCTCCGCCTTCCCGCGCACCGGCGAGCAGCAGGAGCTCTACAAGGCCGTCCTCGACGCCGCCGACGGCAAGCCGGTGACGTTCCGCACCCTGGATGTCGGCGGCGACAAGGTGCTGCCCTATCTGCGCGCGGTTCAGGAGGACAACCCGGCCATGGGCTGGCGCGCGATCCGCCTCGGGCTCGACCGCCCGGGCCTGCTGCGCTCCCAGGTCAGGGCGCTGGCCAAGGCCTCCGGCGGCTGCGAGCTGCGCCTGATGTTCCCCATGGTCGCCGCGGTCGAGGAGTTCGACGCCGCCCGGGCGCTGGTGGAGAAGGAGCTGACCCATCTGCGGCGCTGGGGCTATCCGCTCCCGGAGCGGGTCCATCTCGGCGCCATGATCGAGGTGCCGGCCCTGCTGTTCCAGCTCGAGGCGCTGTTCGCCCGCGCCGATTTCGTGTCGGTGGGCTCCAACGACCTGTTCCAGTACCTGTATGCGGTGGACCGCGGCAACACGCGGGTCGCGGGCCGCTTCGATCCGCTGGCGGTGCCCGTGCTGCGGGCCTTCCGCACCATCGTCCGCCAGGCCGCCCTGGCCGGGGTGCCGGTGACGCTGTGCGGCGAGTTCGCCTCGCGGCCGCTGGAGGCGATCTCGCTGGTCGCCGTCGGCTTCCGGGCGATCTCCATGTCGCCGTCCGCCATCGGCCCCGTGAAGGCAGCCCTGCTCGAACTCGACGCCGGGCGCGTGGAGGCGTTCGTCAATGCCCGCCTCGACGATCCGGCGCGCTCGGGGTCGCTGCGCGGCGAGCTGGCCGCCTTCGCGGCCCGGGAAGGCGTCCCGGTCTGACCGCCATGCTGCCAACGGACAAGCTCAACGCCGTGCTGCGCCGCTTCGACATGATCGAGGCGGAGCTCAACGCGGGCCCGGCGCCGGACGATCTCGTCCGGCTCGCGCGCGACCGGGCGGAACTGGAGCCGCTGGTGCTGGCGGTGCGGCGGCTCGCAGACGCCGAGCGCGAGGCCGCCGATCTCGACGCCATGCTCGCCGACGCGGCGACCGACCGCGAGATGCGCACGCTCGCCTTCGAGGAGCGCGGCGCGCTCTCCGGCCGCATCGAGGCGCTGGAGGAGGAGGTCCGGCTGCTGCTGATCCCCACCGACGCCGCCGACCGCAAGAGCGTGATCCTGGAGATCAGGGCCGGCACCGGCGGCGACGAGGCCGCGCTGTTCGCCGGCGACCTGTTCCGCATGTACCAGCGCTTCGCGGAGGGGCGCGGCTGGAGCGTCGAGCCGATCTCCGCCAGCGAGGGCACGGCTGGCGGCTTCAAGGAGGTGATCGCGGCCGTGAAGGGCGAGGGCGCCTATGCCGCGCTCAAGTTCGAGAGCGGGGTTCACCGCGTCCAGCGCGTGCCGGCGACGGAGGGGTCTGGCCGCATCCACACCTCGGCCGCCACCGTCGCGGTGCTGCCCGAGGTCGAGGACGTCGACATCGCCATCGACGACAAGGACCTCGAGATCGACACCATGCGATCGAGCGGCGCCGGCGG
>JAEWEX010000114.1 GCA_023389135.1 Pseudomonadota bacterium
GCTCGAAGCGCTCGGTGCGGGTATCGAAGCTCTCGACGATCTCGATGGCCTTCTCGCCCAGCACGCGGTTGACCGCGTCGGCCTTGTTCTCCAGCGCCAGGCTGACCGTGTCGAAGCGGCCGACCACGACCTCCTCGAAGCGCGCCATGCGGGCGTCGAGGCTGTCGGTGATCAGGTCCGCCTTGTCGGTGATGGCGAGGCGCACGTCCTCGGCCTTCTCGGTCAGGGCCCCGCGCACGGCGTCGGCCTTGATCTCCAGCTCGGCCACCACCGCCTCGGTCCGCTCCAGGATCTGGGCGGTGTAGCGCTCGGCATTGGCGCCGAGCGCGTCGACGATGGCCTGCTCGCCCTGGCTCAGGGTGCGGGCGAGCTCGAGCGTGCGGGAGGCCAGCGATTCGTTCAGGGTCTGCGCGCGGGCGTCGAGGCCCTCATGGACCCGCGTGATGCGGCCCTCGAGGCTGTCGCCCACCGTGGTGATGCGGTCGGCGACCGCGCGGTCGAAGCTGGCGAGCTTGTCGCCCAGCGTGGTCTCGATCTCGCGGGTGCGGTCGGCGAAGCTGGTCTCCAGCATGTTGACCTGCTGCGAGACGACCTCGCCCAGCGTCGCGGTGCGGGCGGCGATCGCCTCGACCACGGCGCCGCCGCGGTCGCCGATGATCTCCTCGGCGCGCGCGATCTGCACTTCCATGGCGTTGGCGAGGCCGGAGGCGTCGGTGCTGATGCGCTCGGCCATGCCGGCGATGCGCACGCTGACCAGCTCGTCGAGCTCGGCCACCTTGGCGACCATGATCTCGTTCACGTTGGTGCCGTGCGAGGCGATGGTGTCGGCGACGCGCGAGGCCTGGGCCGCGATGGTGTCGGCCAGCTCGCCGGCGGTCACGGTCAGCGCCTCGTTGACGCGGATGCCGCGCCTGGCGATGGACTCGATCAGGTCGCCGCCGGTGCCGCCGATCTGGTCGGACAGCTGGCCGATGCGGGTGGTGAGGTGCTGGGCGGTGTCCTCGATGGTGGTGTTGATGGCGCCCTCGGCGCGCTGCACCTCGGCGAAGATGGAGGAGGAGAGGCGGGTCGCCGCATCCTCCAGCCGGCCCTCGACGGCCTGGGCCTCCTCGAGCAGCCGCAGGCTGACGCGCTGGGTGGCGTCCACCAGGCGGGCCTCGACGTCCTCGGAGCGGGCGGCGACGGTGTCGCCGATGCGGTCGATCGACATGCCGAGGCGGATCTCCGCCTCCTCGGCCTTGGTGGCCAGCAGGTCTACGATGCGGGCGCCGGTCTCGTTGATCTTGACGTCCAGCTCGCCGCCGCGCAGCACGATCACGTCGTTGATCTCGCTGACAGTGTCCTTCAGCTCGCGGGCGAGGTTGCCGCCATGCTCGTTGACCGCGTGGCCGATGCGGTCGCGGGCGTCGGCCAGCGTCTGCTCGATGGCGTCGACGCGCTCCACCAGGATGCGGTCCACGTCCAGCGCCGCCGCCTCGATGGCGACCTTGCTCTCGTCGGTGCGCTCGGTGAGGGCTGACATGACGCGGCCGGCGACGCCTTCCAGCGTCTCCTCCAGGCCGCCGGCCTTGTCGACCAGCGCCTCGTGGATGCGGTTGGACGCCACCTCGATGCGCTCGGCGATGGTGCTGCCGCGCGAGCCCAGCAGCTCGGCGGTGCGCTCTCCGGTCTCGCCGATGCGGCGGTCGATCTCGACGCCGCGGATGGCGATGGTCTCGTAGAGCCGGTCGCCGGTGGCGGCGAGGCGGTCGGCCAGCTCGCCGCCGCGCTCGCTGATGATCTCGGCGATCTGGGTGCCGGTCTCGTCGAGCTTGGTGGTGACCTCCGAGCCGCGCAGCGACAGGTCGATGATCAGGCTGTCGCCCGTGGACTTGAGAAGGTCGGTGACCTCCGTGGCGCGCAGCGACAGGTCCTGGACCAGCGTGTCGCCGGTGGCGCGCAGGATGTCGGTGACGCCGGAGGTGCGCTCGGCGATGGAGGCGGTGAGCCGGTCGCCGGAGGATTCCAGCATCTCCGTGACTTCGCGGCTGGTGCGCTCCAGGCGCTCGGTCAGGGCCTGGCCGGTGCGCTCCAGCGTCTCGTTGGCGCCGATGCTCGAGGACGAGATGGCGTCGGAGATGCGGGTGCCGGTCTCGGCCAGCGTGTCGGTGACCTCGCGGGCGCGGGCGGTCAGCGCGTCGGTCAGCGCGGCGCTGGTGCGCGCGAGCTGGTCGGTCACGGTGGTGGCGCGCTCGGAGATGGCCTCGGTCAGGGTGGCGCTGGTCTGCGCCAGCGCGTCGCTGACGATCTGGGCGCGGCCCGACAGCGTCTCGGTGACCTCGGCGGCGGAGTTGGCCAGCTGGTCGCTGATCATCTCGGCCTTGAGGCCGAGCGCCTGGGTGGTCTGGTCCGCGGTGGAGGCCAGCATGTCGGTGACCGTCTGGGCGCGGGCGGTCAGGGTCTCGGTGACCGACTGCGCGCGCTCGGCCAGCGCGTCGGTGACGGCCTCGGTGCGGGCGGTCAGGGTCTCGGTGACGGCCTCGGCGCGCGAGGTCAGGGTCTCGGTGACGACCTGGGCGCGCTCGGCGAGCGTCTCGGTCAGGACCTGGGCGCGCTCCGACAGCGTCTCCGTGATCAGCCGGCTGGTGCCGGTGAGCTGGTCGGTGATGTTGCGGGCGTGCTCCTCGAAGGAGCGGGCGAGGTCGCGGCTGGAGGCCTGGAAGGTCTCGTGGAAGGTCGCGGCCTTCTCCTCCAGGGTGGAGGTGACCTGGCTGCCGGCGTCGGACAGGGTGCGGTTGACGGTCTCGCCGGTGGAGGACAGCCGGTCGATGATCTCGTGGCCCTGGGCGGTGACGGAGCTGATGAGGCTCTCGCCGGCGGTGCCGACGGCCTGGGTGATCTGGACGCTCTTGTCGCCGAGCTCGCGCGTGACGCGGTTGCCGGTCTCGGTGATGGAGGTGGTCAGGTGGTTGGTGGCCTCGGCCAGCTCGCGGCTGACCTCGGCGCCCGCGGAGGTCAGCGACAGGCGCAGCTCCTCGGCGTTGGAGGCGATGCCCTCGCGCTGGTGGCGCAGTTCCTCGGCGATGCCGCGGATGCGCACCTCGCTGTCCTGGTAGGACCGCTCGATGGCGTTGATCTCGCTGCGGACGATCGCCTCCAGCTCGGAGGCGCGAGCCATGGCGCGCTCGATGCCGTCGTCGATGGCCGCGACCTCGCGGCGCACCGCCTGGCCGACCGAGATGACGCCGTCGCGTGCGGCGGTCTCCGGCTCGGTGAGGCGGATGGCGACTTCGGTCATGGTGCGCGTGACCAGGCGCATCTCCTGGGCGCGGCTGGCGAGCACGGCCAGCGCGGCGAACAGCACGATCGGCAGCACGATGGCCACGACCAGGGCGGCCGACACCGCCGAGCCGCCGGCGACGCCGCCCGGCTCGAACATGCCCAGCGACGCGGCGAAGGCGACGCCGCCGGCCACCCACAGGGCGGACGCGGCGGCCGCGATCCAGTAGGGCGTGCGCGAGGGGCGCTGCTGCAGGGCGTAGACGATATGGGCGAAGGAGCGGGCGTCGTCGTTGGCGGGGCTCGGGCTCTCGCCCCCGCGCCTGCGCGGCGCCGGACGCGCGTGCTGAACCTGGGGCTCGGGCCGGGCGGGCTCGCCGAACAGCTCCTCGTCGACGGCCTCCGGGGGGGCTGCTTCCGCCGCCGCCTCGGCCGCGACCTCCGCCTCGACGGCGCCGAGCGCCTCCTCGACAGCGTCCAGCGCCGCATCGCTGGGGTTCTTCACCTTCTTGGGGGTGCTCGCCATTTCAATACGCCTCGCGTCCGTACTCTGAACTCACCGACCGCGTCGCCTGTCTACACGAGACAGGTTACCGGCCGCCGAACGGGCGTAGACCCCTGAGCGTCTTGGGAGTGCAAACAACACCGGATTCCCCCTCACCGCTGCCCCCGAAACGCGTGCAAGCGTTCCGGTTTCGGGGCAAACTTCGCCGCATCGCGATCCTAACCGGCTGCAATTGGAAAGGAAATAAGCCCCGGCTGGAAACTGTAAGTTTCGTTAACGTCTTTTTAACCATATAGATCAACGACATGGCAGAGAAGCTCAGCGACGCCCAGCGGCGCTATCTGTTGCGCGGCATGAGCGAACCCGGTGGAAAACTCCCGCTGTTCGACCGGCAGGGCCGGGAAATCCCCGCGCGCGTGGTCGACGCCTGCGTGGCCGCCGGCTGGGCCGAGCCGTGGGCGCCCAACCCCATCAAGCCGGACTGGCGCATCTGCCGCCTGACGGAGAAGGGGCGGCAGGCGGTGACGGGCGGGGAGGGCTGACTGGGCGCGGGCGCAAGCGGCATGCTCCGGTCGGGCCCGGATCACGACGGCGTTTCGTGAATGCCGGCCGCGCCGCCCGTTCGCCTCCGTCACCCCCCGGCTCGACCGGAAGGTCCAGCTTGCAGCCGGGGCAAGAAGGAAGCTGGATGCTTCGGTCGAGCCGGAGCATGACGGCGGTTTTGTGAATCGTCTCGAGCGGTCGCCCGTTCGCCTCCGTCACCTTCCGGCTCGACCGGAAAGTCCAGCTTGCAGCAGGGCAAGAAGGAAGCTGGATGCTCCGGTCGAGCCGGAGCATGACGGCGGTTTTGTGAATGTCGGCCGCGCCGCCAGTTTGCGCCTCCGTCTCCTTCCGGCTCGACCGGAAGGTCCATCTTGCAGCCGGGCAAGAAGGAAGCTGGATGCTCCGGTCGGGCCCACGGGTGTCCGGTTTAATTTTTCTGGACGGGTTGCATGGCGTTGATTCTACTCGGGTCCGAGCACTTGCCGGTGTTCCGGGACACGAGACGGGATCAGCGCCATGCGGCA
>JAEWEX010000216.1 GCA_023389135.1 Pseudomonadota bacterium
GGGTGGTGGTCGGCGCGGTGGTCATGTTCGGCCTTTCGATCCGCTTCGCAGGCCTCGCGCTGACCATCGTCGCCACCGTGCTCATCGCCACCTTCGCGGCGCATGACCGGCGCTGGCGGGAGGCGGCGTTGTTCGCGGTGACGCTTGCGGTGTGCAGCGTGCTGATCTTCCGCTACCTGCTCAACGTGCCGCTGCCGGTGTGGCCGCGATGGTAGAGCTGATCGCAAACCTCGCGCTCGGCTTCGGCCAGGCGGTGACGCCCGCGAACCTGCTCTATTGCTTCAGCGGCGCGCTCATCGGCACGCTGATCGGCGTGCTGCCGGGCATCGGCCCGCTCGCCACGGTCTCGCTGCTCCTCCCCATCACCTTCGCGCTGGAACCGATCGGCGCGCTGATCATGCTGGCCGGCATCTACTACGGCGCCCAGTATGGCGGCTCGACCACCGCGATCCTGGTCAACCTGCCTGGGGAGGCGTCCTCGGTCGTCACCACCATCGACGGCCACCAGATGGCGCGGCAGGGCCGCGCCGGGCCGGCGCTCGCCATCGCGGCCATCGGGTCGTTCTTCGCCGGCACGGTGACGACGTTGCTGATCGCGACGCTCGCCTTGCCGCTCTCCGCCGTGGCGCTGCAGTTCGGACCGGCCGATTATGCCGGGCTGATGGTGTTCGGCCTGATCGGCGCGGTGGTGCTCGCCCGCGGCTCGATCATGAAGGCCATCGCCATGGTCTTCGTCGGCCTGCTGCTGGGGCTGGTCGGCATCGACGTCAATTCCGGGGCCATGCGCTATACCTTCGGCTACCCGCCCATGGCCGACGGAATCGGCTTCGTCGCCCTGGCCGTCGGCCTGTTCGGGATCAGCGAGATCGTCCGCAACCTCGAGGACACCGGCGAACGCACGCTGGTAACGACGAAGGTCAGCGGGCTGATGCCCACCTGGGCCGATATCAGGGCCTCTTTCCCCGCCGTACTTCGCGGCACGGGCATCGGCGCCTTCCTTGGCGTCCTGCCGGGCGGCGGAGCCACGCTCAGCTCGTTCGCGTCCTACGCGCTGGAGAAGAAGGTGTCTCCCGATCCGTCCCGCTTCGGCCAGGGCGCCATCGAGGGGGTGGCGGGCCCGGAGGCGGCCAACAATGCAGGCGCCCAGGCCTCGTTCATCCCGATGCTGACCCTGGGCATTCCGGCGAACGCCGTCATGGCGCTGATCGTGGGGGCGCTGACCATCCACGGCATCCAGCCCGGCCCGCGCGTCATGCAGACCGAGCCGGCGCTGATGTGGGGGCTGATCGCCTCCATGTGGATCGGCAACCTGATGCTGCTGGTCATCAACCTGCCGCTGATCGGCCTGTGGATCCGGCTGCTGCAGGTGCCCTACCGGCTGCTGTTCCCGGCCGTGCTGGTGTTCTGCGCGGTCGGTGCGTTCTCCACCAACAATGCGACCTTCGACATCTACGTGACCGCGCTGTTCGGCGTGGTCGGATATTTCTTCATCAAGGTCGGCGCCGAGCCCGCGCCGCTGATCCTGGGCTTCGTCCTCGGTCCCCTGATGGAGGAGAATGTGAGGCGCGCCCTGGTGTTCTCGCGAGGCGATCCCATGACTTTCCTCCAGGAGCCCATCAGCGCCACATTCCTGGCGATGTCGGTCGCGCTGCTGGCCCTCGTCAGCGTTCCGTTCCTGCGCCGCCGGCGCGAGGAGGCTTTCCGCGAAGAGTAGCGTTGGCCATTGGCGTGGGGCGCACGTTGGACTAAAGTCGGATGTGCGGGCGGCCTGCGGTGCGCCGGTCGCAGAAAGTCGGGTGTATTGATCCAGGTCAACGCGGGGGAGTTGATCCAGGTCGATGGTTGGCCCACAGGCATGGGCCTTTCCACGCTGAATGTCCTCGGTCGCTCGCGAGTAGTCCCGTGTTCCCCCTCGTTGCCGACGCTCCGGAACTTCAGCCGGCAAGTCCGATCAGGTTCTCGGACGCGCCCGTCCGGGCGCTCGGGGCGGCGCTGGACGCGGCCGGCATAGGCGAATGGGAGGCCGACCTCGCAACCGGCCGGATCACCATCTCCCCGAGGCTGACCCGGCTTTTCGGCTTTGAAGAGGGTGCCGATCTCACCATCGCCGAGCTGCGCGGGCGCTATCATCCCGACGACAGGATGCGGATCGCCGGCGAGGTCGACGCCGCGCTCGCCGACCCGGCGCGCGGCTTCTTCCGCACCCAGATGCGGGTTCTGCTGCAAGACGGCGGGATGGCCTGGCTGGAGGGGCGCGGCAAGATCTTTCGCGACGATGCCGGCCGCGCGGTTCGCACCGTGGGGGTGATGATCGACGTCACCGACCAGAAGGAGGCCGAGCAGGCGCTGGAGCAGGGCTGGCGGCGCTTCGAGGCGGCGCTGGCCAACGCCTCCGTGCTGGTGTTCCAGCAGGATCTCGACCTGCGCTACACCTGGGTGCACCATCCGCCGCGCGGCGGCGACGAGCAGGCCGCGCTGGGCCGGACCGACGCCGAGCTGTTCGGCGACGAGGCCGCTGCGCCGCTGAGCGCCATGAAGCGAAGGGTGATCGACACCGGCATCGCCGAGCACCGCGAACTGACGGTGACGGTCGACGGCCGGCCGCAGCGCCACGACCTCTATGTGGAGCCGCTGCGCGATGAAGACGGCGCCGTGATCGGCATCACCGGCGCGTCCATCATCGGCACCGTCGGCGAGGCCGAGGCGTACGGGCCCGACTACATGGAGATGTCGCGCGACCGGGACATCCTGATCTCTCGGATCGGCTCCTGCGGGCGCGGCTCATCCGCCGGGCGCGGTCTGGTCACCGTGTGCACCGGCGTCCTCCAGCGCAAGCTCAGCGCCTTCGCCCCGATCTCCGACGAGGAGATCGGCCTGCTGGCCCAGATCGAGGTCAAGCGGCAGTTCGTGGCCGCCCGCGAGGACCTCCCGCCCAATGGCGCATCCCGCACG
>JAEWEX010000221.1 GCA_023389135.1 Pseudomonadota bacterium
CGCCGCAGGCGAGACCTGTCCGTTGTGGCCCGGCCAGCCCATGACCGCCCATTGGGGCGTGCCCGACCCCGCCGCCGCGACCGGCACCGAGGCCGAGCGGTGCCTGGCGTTCTCGGACGCCTACCGGATGCTGCTCAACCGCCTGTCCATCTTCGTCAACCTGCCCATGGCCTCGCTCGACCGGCTGACGCTCCAGAAGCGGCTGACGGACATCGGCCGCATCCGCGACGACGGCGGCGCCGAGAGCGCGGCGTGACGGGAAGAACCACAATGCCACCCGCCGCGACCGCCGCCCGCCCCCGCCTGTCCTTCCTCGACCGCAACCTGACGCTGTGGATCTTCGCCGCCATGGCGCTCGGCGTCGCGCTCGGCTCGGCATTCCCGACCGTGCCCGTCGCGCTGGAGGGAATGTCGGTGGGCGCCACCAACATCCCCATCGCCATCGGGCTCATCGTCATGATGTACCCGCCGCTGGCCAAGGTGCGCTACGAGGCGCTGCCGCGCATCTTCCGCGACTGGCGGGTCCTGCTCCTGTCGCTGGTTCAGAACTGGCTGATCGGCCCGGTGCTGATGTTCGCGCTGGCCGTGATCTTCCTGCGCGACCAGCCGGAATACATGACCGGCCTGATCCTGATCGGGCTCGCCCGCTGCATCGCCATGGTGCTGGTGTGGAACCAGCTCGCCGAGGGCGACAACCAGTACGTGGCTGGCCTGGTCGCCTTCAACTCCATCTTCCAGATCGTGTTCTTCAGCGCCTACGCCTGGTTCTTCCTGTCCGTGCTGCCGCCCATGCTCGGGCTGGAGGGCAGCGTCATCGAGGTGGGCTTCGGCACCATCGCTGAGGCGGTGCTGATCTATCTTGGCATTCCGTTCGCCGCGGGCTTCCTCACCCGGTACACGCTGGTCCGGGCGAAGGGCGAGCGCTGGTACGAGACGGCTTTCCTGCCGCGCATCGGCCCGCTGACCCTGGTGGCGCTGCTGTTCACCATCGCCGCCATGTTCACGCTCAAGGGCGCCATGGTGCTGGAACTGCCGCTGGACGCGCTGCGCATCGCCGTGCCGCTGGCGATCTACTTCCTCGTGATGTTCATGGTCAGCTTCTGGATGGGCCGACTGATCGAGGCCGATTACCCGCGCACCACGGCCATCGCCTTCACGGCCGCGAGCAACAATTTCGAGCTCGCCATCGCGGTGGCCATCGCCACCTTCGGCCTGGCCTCCCCGGTCGCCTTCGCAACCGTGATCGGCCCGCTGGTCGAGGTGCCGGTGCTGATCGCGCTCGTCAGCATGGCCCTGTGGCTGCGCAGGCGGTGGTTCGGCGGCGCTGCGACGGAGCCGGTCTGATGAGCGTCACCATCTTTCACAATCCCGGTTGCGGCACCTCGTCGAACACCCTCGCCGTGCTGGAGGCGGCGGGCCTCGCGCCGCGGGTGGTCGAATATCTTCAGACGCCGCCCTCCCCGCCGGAAATCGTCGATCTGGCCCGGCGGGCGGGCGTGCCGCTGCGCGCACTGATCCGACGCCGGGGCACACCGTTCGACCAATTGGGGCTCGGCGATCCGGGCATGACGGACGCCGATCTGCTGGACGCCATCGCCGCCCACCCGATCCTCCTGAACCGGCCCATCGTGGTGACGGACAAGGCGGTGGCGCTGTGCCGGCCCTCGGACGCCGTCCTCGACATGATCGAGGCCCCGACCCCCGATGTCATGCGCAAGGCCGACGGCGCGCCGCTGGTGACGGTGCGGCCGCTGGCCGAGGCCGAGGCTGCCCGCAATGCGCTCGCCGCGGCGGGCCTGCCCGTGGACGGCATTGAAGGCGCGCACGTCGCGCTGTTCGAGGCGATCGACAGCACGCGCGCCCGCGTCGGCTTCGGCGCCCTGGAGGGTAAGGGACCCGACCTGCTGCTGCGCTCGATCGTCATAGTGCCCGAGCGGCGCGGCCAGGGGCTCGGCGCGCCCCTCGTCCATGCGCTGGAGCGGGCGGCGGCAAGGCGTGGCGCCGAGCGCCTGCATCTGCTGACCGACACCGCGCCGTTCTTCGAGACGGCGGGCTTCGGGCGCGCCGACCGGATGTCGGCACCGCAGTCCATCGCCGCGACAGCCGAATTTTCAACCCTCTGCCCCGCGTCCGCGGTCTACCTGACCAGGCCGGTCCGCACGGACTGGTAGAGCCGGCAGGGCTGTTCATCGACATTCATCGATGCATTTTCATTGACGCATTTCGATTTATCGATTTATTCTTCGGGCATGACACCGGACCTCTTCAAGGCGTTCGCCGATCCCGCCCGCATCCGCATCGTCGAGTTCCTCAAGCGCGCCGACAAGCCGTGCTGCTCCGACGAGGACCGCGTCTGCGCGTGCGACATCGAGGGGATGCTCGGCCTGTCCCAGCCCACGGTCAGCCATCACATGAAGGTGCTGGTATCGGCGGGGCTGGTGGAGGCGGAGAAGGCCGGCCGCTTCTCGTATTACCGCATCAACCGCACCGCCTTTGCACGGTTGGCCGCGTGGCTCGACGGCTTCGTCGGCGACGTGGTGCCCGACGATGCGCCGCAGCCAGGAGAACGCCTCCGTGCCAACTGATCTCGCCTCCCTCCCCGTCGCCATCGTGGGCGCCGGGCCCGTCGGGCTCGCCGCTGCCGCTCATCTTCTGGAGCGCGGGCTCTGCCCTGTGGTGCTGGAGGCCGGAGCGTCCGCCGGGCGCGCCGTTTCCGCCTGGGGCCATGTGCGGATGTTCTCGCCGTGGCGCTACGACATCGACAAGGCCTGCCGCCGCCTGCTGGAGGCGGAGGGCTGGGTCGAGCCCGATGCGGAGCACCACCCCACCGGTGCGGAGTTCGTCGCCCGCTACCTGGCTCCACTCGCGTCAACCGCCGCGCTTGCCCCGCGCATCCGCTATGGCCAGCATGTGGTGGCGATCGCACGCGCCGGCCTGGGCAAGGTTCAAGACCGTGGACGCGGCGACGCGCCGCTGGAGGTCCGCACCCGCGACGCGGCCGGCCGGGAGGCGACGCTCTACGCCCGCGCGGTGATCGACGCCTCCGGCACCTGGGACCGCCCCAACCCGGCCGGCGCCAGCGGCCTGCCCGCGCCCGGCGAGACCGGGGCCGCCGCCGCCATCCGGTACGGCATGCCGGACGTGCTCGGCCGTGATCGCGGACGCCATGCGGGTCGCACCACCATGGTGGTCGGCAGCGGCCATTCCGCCACCGGCACGCTGATCGACCTGGTCCGCCTGGCCGGCGAGGCGCAGGGAACGCGCATCGTGTGGGCATCGCGCCGCAAGGACGTCTCGACCGCATTCGGAGGCGGCGATGCCGACCAGTTGCCGGAGCGCGGCGCGCTCGGAACCCGACTGGCGGAACTGGTGGCCTCGGGCAGGATAAACGTGCGCGCGCCGTTCTCGGTCGAACGGATCGAGACCGCGGCGGATGGAAGACTGCGCGTCGCCGGCGCCACCGGCTGCTGCAATGTCGTCGAGGAGGTCGACCAACTGGTGGTCGCCACGGGATTCCGGCCCGACCTGGCGGTGCTGGCGGAGCTTCGCCTGTCGCTCGATCCGGCGCTGGAGTGCCCGGCCGCGCTCGGCCCCCTGGTCGACCCGAACCTGCACAGCTGCGGCACGGTGCGACCCCACGGGGCGGAAGAACTCGCCCACCCGGAGCCGGGCTTCTGGATCGCCGGCATGAAGAGCTATGGCAGGGCGCCGACCTTCCTGATGGCCACCGGCTACGAGCAGGTGCGATCCATCGCCGCCGAGATCGCCGGCGACCGCGAGGGCGCGCGGCGGGTGGAGCTCGACCTGCCGGAGACGGGCGTGTGCTCGGCGGCGCTGGTCGGCGCGCCGGAGGTCGCGTCCGGCGGCTGCTGCGGCTGACCCCTCGACCAAAGACCCGGACTGTCCCGCGCGCGGGCGTTGAAAGCGACCGCGCGACATCTGACAGTATGCCTGTCCTTACCGGTGGCCAGCCGCGCCATGACATCGCCGCCAGACCACAGCCCCGCCAGCAGGTCCGCCATCTTCCGGGTGGTGGTCGTGCTCGGCCCGCTGCAGATCCTCGGCTGGGGAACCACCTATTATCTCATCACGGTCATCGGTCCGCTCGTGGCCGCCGAGATGGGGTGGCCGCTCGCCACCGCCGCGGCGGGTTTCTCGGTCGCGCTGCTCGCCAGCAGCGTGCTGTCGCCGGTGGCGGGCCGCGCCATCGATGCGCTGGGCGGGCGGGGCGTGCTGGCGCTGGGCTCCGTGACGGTCGCCGCGGGCCAGGTTGCGCTGGCCACCGCATGGTCGCTGCCGCACTATTTCACCGCCTGGGTGCTGATCGGCTTCGGCATGGCGCTGGCGCTCTACGACGCCGCCTTCTCCACCCTCGCCGGCATCTTCGGCCGCGACGGGCGGCGCGCCATCGCTGCGGTCACCCTGTTCGGCGGCTTCGCCTCCACGGCCGGCTGGCCGGCCACCGCCTTCCTCAGCGACTGGATCGGCTGGCGCGATACGGTGCTGGTGTTCGCCGCGCTCAACCTGCTGGTGGCGGCGCCCATGCACCGGTTCCTGGTGCCGGTTTCCGGCAGCCGCCACCGCCCCGCGGAGGCAGCCGTCGCCGCCCCCCCGCGCGAAGGCGACCGCAGGCTGTTCCTGTTGCTGGTGGTCGCGCTCGCCGGCAACTCGCTGGTGTTCGCCTCGCTGTCCGTCCACCTTCTGGAGATCCTGGGCCGCTACGGCTACGCCGCTGCGGCAGGCGTCGCCATCGGCACGCTGATCGGCCCCGCGCAGGTTGCCGGCCGCATCATGGAGATGGTGGCCGAGCGGCGCATCGACGCGCTGACCGCCGGACGCCTGGCTGCGCTGTTGCTGCCGCTGGCGCTGCTCCTGCTGATCGCGACGTCGGGCGGTGCTGCGGCGGTGTTCGCGGTGGCCTACGGCATCTCCAACGGCGTCACCACCATCGCCCGGGGCAATGTCCCGCTGCTGCTGTTCGGGCCGGTGGGATATGGCCGCAGGCAGGGCGTCATCGCGGCGACACTGCTCGTGTCGCAGGCGGCGGCGCCCATCGGCTTTGCCGCCATACTGGAACGGTTCGGCGTGGAGACTGCGCTGTATGCGGCGGTCGGCGTCTCGCTGGTCGCGCTGGCGGCATTCGCGGCGCTGAAGCGGCCGGCGTGAGATGCACGTTTGCGCCTTGCGGTCCGACGGTCGCCCGTGCTCCGTAGGCATTGGCGCGACCGCAAGACGCGCAGCTCCGCAGGACAAGGCCCGACCGGATGACCGCCACCGCCGCACCGCGCGCGCCGCGCCTCCTCGTTGTGGAAGGCAACGCCGCCCCGGCCCGCGCGCGACAGGCGGCGGCATCCGAGAAAACCTACTCGGAGGGCTATGCGGAGGTGCTGCGGCGGCTGGCGCCTGATGCCGTGATCGACATCTGTTTTCCGGCCGATGCCGGCGCCAATCTGCCCGGGCCCGGCGGCCTCGCCTCCTATGACGGCGTCGCGGTGACCGGATCGGCGCTGAACCTGTGGAGGGCCGAACCCGAAGCGCTGCGGCAGGTGGACCTCGCCCGGGCGGTGTTCGCCTCGGGCGTGCCGTTCTTCGGCTCCTGCTGGGGGCTGCAGGTGGCCACGGTCGCCGTCGGCGGCGAGGTCCGGCTCAACCCC
>JAEWEX010000236.1 GCA_023389135.1 Pseudomonadota bacterium
TTCATAAGGCGCGCGGTGGTGTTTTGACAAGGCGCGCAACCGGGTGTGGCGCGGCTGCAACGCCGCCACGCTTCGTCTTCAGCCCGGGTTAACCGTCGCGCCCGTAGGGGTTAGAGATGGTTTCATACGAACGATTTGCGCGGGGGCTTGCAGGGTGCGGAACGGGCTGATCGGGGCGTGCCTTGCGCTTCTCGCGGTTGTCGGCGCGGTTCCGGGCGCGGAGGCGCGCGACCGCGTTGCGGCGGTCGATGCGCGGCTCGGGGGCGATTCGACCCGGACCCGCCTGATCGTGGACCTGACGGACCGCGTGGCGCCGCGTCACTTCGTGCTCGACGATCCCTACCGGGTCGTGATCGACCTGCCGCAGGTCGCGTTCCGCTTTCCCGACAAGCGCGGCGAGGAGGGCAGGGGGCTGGTCTCCGCCTTCCGCTACGGGCTGATCGCAGCCGGGCGCTCGCGCATCGTGCTGGACGCCACCGGCCCGGTGGCGGTGGACGCCCTGTTCGTGATCGAGCCCGCAAACGGGCAGCCGGCGCGGCTGGTGCTGGACCTCGTTCCCACCACCCGCGAGGCGTTCCTGGAGGCCAAGAGCCTGCGCGGCTCCATCGCTCCCGAGCAGACCGCGCGCCGCGTCGCCCCCAGCGCCGCCGGCGACGACCGCAGGGTCGTGGTGCTCGATCCCGGTCACGGCGGCGTCGATCCCGGCGCCATAGGCCGCGACAACGCCACCGAGAAATCCATCGTGCTGGCCATGGCGGAGACGCTGCGGGACAAGCTGACGGCCACCGGACGCTACCGCATCCTCATGACCCGCGACGACGACAGTTTCGTCTCCCTGGGCGACCGGGTGCGGATGGCGCGCGATGCGCAGGCGGGCCTGTTCGTGTCGATCCACGCCGACACGCTGTCTGCGGCGCAGGGCGTGCGCGGCGCCACCGTCTACACGCTGTCCGACCGCGCCTCGGACGCCGAGGCGGCCAAGCTCGCCGAGAAGGAGAACCGTGCGGACGCCATCGCCGGCGTCGAGCTTCCCGAGGAGCTGGACGACGTCGCCGGCATCCTGATCGACCTGATGCAGCGCGAGACCCGCAGCTTCTCCGCGCGATTCGCTTCGACGCTCGCCGGCAGCCTCAAGGGGACCGTGCAGCTCAACAAGAACCCGCTGCGCGCCGCCGGCTTCCGCGTGCTGCGCGCGCCGGACGTGCCTTCGGCGCTGGTCGAACTGGGCTACCTGTCGAGCGCGCAGGACGTGAAACTGCTCATGTCGCAGGAGTGGCGCGACGACGCCGCCGACGCCATGGTCAAGGCCATCGACGCCTTTTTCGGCGTCCAGGTCGCGGAGGGCGTGACCGGCAGCGTGAATTGAGGCATCAGGGCCCTTCACGCCGCATTTAGATCACAGATGGCGGTCATGCGGTCATTGTTGCACTATGGAACCGTCGGCGATCCGGCCGGCCACAGGGTGATCTGACGAATGACGCGTCTGCTCGTGCGCTTCGCCGCATTCCTGTTCGCGACCGGCGCCATCCTCGGCATCGTCGGCGCGGCCATCGTCGGCTATTTCGCCTGGCACTATTCGCAGGGCCTGCCCGACTACGAGGTGCTGCGCAAATACGAGCCGCCGGTGATGACGCGGCTGCACGCCGCCGACGGCCGCCTGATCGCTGAGTACGCCAAGGAGCGCCGCCTGTTCGTGCCGATCCAGTCGGTCCCGGACGTGGTGATCGAGGCGTTCCTGTCGGCCGAGGACAAGAACTTCTACAGCCATGGCGGCATCGACTTCACCGGCATCGCCCGCGCGGTGGTGGTCAATTTCGAGGGCGGATCGCAGCAGGGCGCGTCCACCATCACGCAGCAGGTCGCCAAGAACTTCCTGCTCACCAACGAGCGCACCTACGAGCGCAAGATCCGCGAGGCGCTGCTCGCCATCAAGATCGAGCAGGCCTTCACCAAGGACCAGATCCTCGAACTCTATCTCAACGAGATCTACCTCGGGCTCGGCTCCTACGGCATCGCGGCCGCGGCGCTGAACTATTTCGACAAGTCGGTCCACGAGCTGAACGTCCACGAGGCCGCCTATCTCGCGGCCCTGCCCAAGGCCCCCAACAACTACCACCCGTTCCAGCGCACCGACGCCGCCGTCGGCCGGCGCAACTGGGTGATCGACCGCATGGAGCTCAACGGCTTCATCACCGACGCAGAGGCCGAGGAGGCCAAGGCCTCGTCGCTGTCGGTGACGGTGCGGCCCACCGGCTCGCACATCTACGCCGCCGAGTATTTCGCCGAGGAGGTCCGCCGCACGCTCTACGAGCGCTATGGCGAGCAGGGCCTCTACGAGGGCGGCCTTTCGGTGCGCACCTCGCTCGATCCGGAGTTGCAGGAGGTGGCGCGCCGGGCGCTGGTGCGCGGACTGGTGAAGTTCGACGAGGCCCGCGGCTGGCGCGGGCCGCTGCAGAAGATCGAGCTGGGCGCCGACTGGGGCGTGGAACTGGCCAAGATCCCCGCCTTCTCCGACGTCCGCCCGTGGCGCCTGGCCGTGGTGCTGTCGACCTCCGGCGAGCAGGCGACCATCGGCTTCCAGCCCGAGCGCGAGGGCTCCGGCCGCCTGGTGGCTGAACGCGAGCAGGGCATCGTGCCGCTTGCCGGCGTGACCTGGGCGAAGTGGGCCGAGGGCCCGCGCCGCGGCGCGGCGGTGCGCGGCGTCGACCAGGTGCTGGAGGCCGGCGACGTGATCTACGTGGACCGGCTGGAGGGCGACGCAGGCGGCGAGGGCCGCTGGCGCCTCAAGCAGGTGCCCGAAGTGTCCGGCGGCATCATCGCCATGGACCCCGACACCGGCCGCGTGCGCGCCATGGTGGGCGGCTTCTCCTACGACCAGAGCCAGTTCAACCGCGCGAGCCAGGCGCTTCGCCAGCCGGGCTCGTCGTTCAAGCCGTTCATCTACGCCGCGGCCATGGACAACGGCTACACGCCTTCCACCATCGTGCTCGACGCGCCGGTGGAGGTGGAGCAGGGCGGCGGCCAGGGCACGTGGCGGCCGAGCAACTATTCCGGCGAGTTCTACGGCCCGCAGACCCTGCGCTTCGGCATCGAGAAGTCGCGCAACGTCATGACCGTCCGCCTGGCGCAGGACATGGGCATGCCCATGGTCGCCGAATATGCCCGCCGGTTCGGCGTCTATGACGACCTGCCGCCGTTCCTGTCCATGTCGCTGGGCGCCGGCGAGACCACGCTCATGAAGATGATCTCCGGCTACTCCGTGTTCGCCAATGGCGGCCGCAAGGTGACGCCGACGCTCATCGACCGCATCCAGGACCGCTACGGCCGCACGGTCTTCAAGCACGACCAGCGCGACTGCTCGCAGTGCCGCGCCACCGCCTGGCTCGGCCAGGAGCCGCCCCGGCCGACCGACGGCCGCGAGCAGGTGCTCGACCCGCTGACCGCCTACCAGATCACCTCCATGATGGAGGGCGTCGTCCTGCGCGGCACCGCCACGTCGCTCCGGAAGGTCGGCCGCCCCATCGCCGGCAAGACTGGCACCACCAACGACTACAAGGACGCGTGGTTCGTCGGCTACACCCCCGACCTCGCGGTGGGCGTCTATCTGGGCTACGACCAGCCGCGCAACATGGGCCGCGGCGCCACCGGCGGCGAGATCGCGGCGCCGGTGGTCGGCGACTTCCTGACCGCGGCCCTGAAGGACCAGCCCGCCGTGCCGTTCCGCGTGCCGCCCGGCATCAAGCTGATCCGCATTAATCCGGTCACCGGCATGCGCGCCGGCCCCGGCGAGCAGCGCGTGATCCTGGAGGCGTTCAAGCCGGGCACGGCCCCCTCCGACAGCTATTCCATCGTCGGCTACAGCGACCAGTACGGCGCGCCGATCGATGTCAGCCCCGAGGCCGGCCGCGCCGTGCGCTCGGGAACCGGCGGGCTTTACTGACGGGCAGGGCAATCCAGCCGTCGGGGGGCGGTGCGGCGATGAGGGTGGGGCTGATCGCAATGGCGCTTGCCGGCGGATGGCTGTCGGCCGCAGCCCCGGCCGCCGCCCAGCAGGCCGAGCCCGGCTGGTACGACAACGACTTCCAGTCCTGCGCGCTGATGAACACCGCCGACCTGGTCCAGTGCGTCGGCCGCCTCGCCGCGGCCTGGGACCGCCGCCTCAACCTCGCCTATCAGGACCACATGGCCGGCCTGCCGGAGGCGCAGCGCACGCGGCTGCGCGACGCCCAGCGCCTCTGGATCCGCTATCGCGACGCCAACTGCGCCTTCTACGCCAATGGCGAGGGCTCGATCTCGCGGGTGCAGGCGGCCGAATGCATGCGCATCATGACCGCGCAGCGCACCCGCGAACTGGAGCAGGGGCTGGGCGAATGAACGCCGCCCGCCTTGGCATGTCGGCCGCGCTGCTGGTGCTGCCCTGCATGTCGGTTGCGGCGCAGGCGGACGATCCCCGGGGGGTGGTGGAGGCGGTCTATGGCGAGATCGCCGCGGGCGCGCCCGAGCCGGACGCCCGGTTCCCCGCCATGCGGCGCCCGGAGAACCGCGCCGACCATTTCGCGCCGGCGCTGGTCGCGCTGTTCGACCGCGACGACCGCCTGACCGCCAGCCGGGGCGGGATCGGCTGCATCGACTTCGCCATCGAACTGGACGGCAACGACTTCGACGAGGCCGAGATCGGCCGCACGCTGCGGGTCGAGGAGGTCTCGCGCACCGCGGCCACGGCCACGGTGGACGCCCGCTTCGACGTGTTCGGCGCGCCCAACCATTTCCGCTGGAGCTTTGTCGCCGACGGCGACCGCTGGATGATCGCGGACATCGAATCGGTCGGCAACTGGCGCCTGTCGGAGACGCCCTGCGGCTGACGACGCTAGCCCGCCACCCGCAGCAGCACGTGCTTCTTGCGGCCCAGCGACAGCTTGATCGCGCCGCCGGCGAGGTCGGACGGCGTCAGCACCCGCTTCTCGTCGGTGACCGGGCGGTCGTTGACCCTGAGGCCGCCGCCCTTGATCTGGCGCCGCGCCTCGCCGTTGGAGGCGACGAGGCCCGCCTTCTCGGCGAAGGCCGCCAGCACGCCGATGCCGGCGGCGAGCTCCGCCGCCGGAACCTCGACCGTCGGCAGGTCCGCGCCCAGCGCGCCGTCCTCGAAGGTCTTTCGCGCGGTCTCGGCGGCGTCGGCCGCCGCCTCGCTGCCATGCACCAGCGCCGTGACCTCGGTGGCCAGCACCTTCTTGGCCTCGTTCAGCTCCGCGCCCTCGAGCGCCGCCAGCCGGTCGATCTCGGCGAGCGGCAGGTCGGTAAATATCTTCAGGAAGCGGCCGACATCGGCGTCCTCGGCGTTGCGCCAGTACTGCCACAGCTCGTAGGGGCTCAGCATGTCGGCGTTGAGCCACACCGCGCCGGAGGCGGACTTGCCCATCTTGGCGCCCGACGAGGTGGTCAGCAGCGGGCAGGTCAGCGCGAACAGCTGCGCGCCGTCGATGCGCCGGCCGAGCTCCATGCCGTTGATGATGTTGCCCCACTGGTCGGAGCCGCCCATCTGCAGCCGGCAGCCGTAGCGGCGCGACAGCTCCAGGAAGTCGTAGGCCTGCAGGATCATGTAGTTGAACTCGAGGAAGGACAGCGGCTCGTCCTTGTCGAGCCGGCCCTTGACCGATTCGAACGACAGCATGCGGTTGACCGTGAAGTGCCGGCCCACGTCGCGCAGGAACGGGATGTAGGCGAGCTCGTCGAGCCACTCCGCATTGTCCACCATGACGGCGTCGGCGGGGCCGTCGCCGAAGGTCAGGAACCGCGAGAACACCTTGCGGATGCTCTCCTTGTTGGCCGCGATCTGCGCGTCGTCCAGCAGCGGCCGCGCCTCGTTGCGGAACGAGGGGTCGCCGATCTTGGTGGTGCCGCCGCCCATGAGCACGATGGGCTTGTGGCCCGCCTGCTGCAGCCGGCGCAGCATCATGATGTTGGTCATGTGCCCCACATGCAGGCTGGGCGCGGTGAGGTCGTAGCCGATATAGGCGACGATGCGCTCCTTCTGCGCCAGCGCGTCCAGCGCCTGCGGGTCGGAGACCTGGTGGATCATGCCGCGCTGGTCGAGGATGCGCAGGAAGTCGGAGCGGTAGGCGGTCATCGTGTCGTCCGGTCGGTCATCGGGGCTCGCGGGCGCCCGGCGCGGTCGTGTAACAGCTTCGACGCCGGAATTCACCCGGTCCCGGCCATTCTTGCAGGAGCGTAGAGATGATCAGCCCCATGCGCGCCATCGGCATGATGAGCGGCACCTCGCTGGACGGCATCGACATCGCCCTGATCGAGACCGACGGCGAGACGGTCCGGGGCTTCGGGCCCACCGCGAGCTTCATGTACGGCCCGTTCCAGGACGACCGCCGGCTGATCTTCCGCGCCATGGAGGAGGCCGCCGGCATGACGGAGCGCACCGCGCGGCCCGGCTGCCTTCCCGACGCCGAGGCGGCCGTCACGAGGCTGAACGCCGCGGCGCTGGCCGCCTTCCTCGCCGGGCTCGACGACTGGCCGGGGGCAGGGGCGGCCC
>JAEWEX010000282.1 GCA_023389135.1 Pseudomonadota bacterium
GGCGATCCTCGGCGCCGGGCTCGCCATTGCCGTGCTGATCCAGACGGCGCTCGCCCTGCGCCCGCTCGACCGGCTGCGCCGCGAACTGGCCGAGGTGCGGCAGGGACGCCGCGAGCGCCTGCCCATGCGGACCTTCGCCGAGGTCGCGCCGCTGGTGGCGGAGGTCAACGGGCTGCTGGCGCACAACGCCGCCGTGATCGACCGGGCGCGCACCCATGCCGCCAACCTCGCCCACGGCCTGAAGACGCCGCTGTCCGTGCTCGCCGCGGCGGCCGCAGCCCCGGGGCGCGACCCCGACGGCGTGATCGGCGAGACGGTGGAGGCCATGGACCGGCAGATCCGCCACCATCTCCGCCGCGCCCGCGCGGCCGGCGCAGCCGGCGTGCTGGGCGCGCGGGTGCCGGTGGCTCCCGTGACGCGGGAGATCGCCGCGATGCTCGCCAGGGTCCATGCCGACCGCCGCCTGACGGTAGACATCGAGGTGCCGGAGACCCTGGTGTTCGCCGGCGAGCGCCAGGACCTGGAGGAGATGCTGGGCAACCTCCTGGACAACGCCTTCAAATGGGCCGCGGGCCGCATTGCGGTGACGGCAGCGCTTGCCGGCGAGGCCGGAGGGCGGCTGGCGATCGCGGTGGCCGACGACGGCCCGGGCCTTGCGGAGGAGGCCCGCGGCGAGGCGCTGCGCCCGGGCGGCCGGCTCGACACCAGCGTGCCCGGCGACGGCTTGGGCCTCGCAATCGTCCGCGACCTCGCGACGCTCTACGGCGGCGCGCTGGCTTTGGGCCGCGGCCCGCATGGCGGGCTCGCGGCGCGGCTGGAGCTGCCAGCCGCGCCGTGAGGGTCAGGCCGCCATGGAGGTCTCGGCGAGACGCACCCAGTAGGACACGCCGACAGGGATCAGGTCGTCGTTGAAATCGTATTTCGGGTGGTGGAGGTTCGCGGACTTGCCGTTGCCGGCGAAGATGAACGCGCCGGGACGCCGCTCCAGCATGAAGGAGAAGTCCTCGCCGCCCATGACCGGCGGCGTCGCGGTGTCGACGGAACCGGCGCCGCCGATCTCCTCCGCGATGGCGGCGGCGAACGCCGTCCTGCCCGCGTCGTTCACGGTGACCGGATAATCCCGCAGATAGGTCGCGACCGCCCGCGCGCCGAACACGCCGGCCGTGGCCTCAACGACGTGCTTGAAGCGAGCCTCCAGCAGGTCGCGAACCTCTGGCGTCAGCGAGCGGGCCGTGCCCGTGATCACCGCGGTCTCGGGGATCACGTTGTCGGTGAAGCCGGCGTTGAAGGTCGTGATCGAGATCAGGCCGGATTCCAGCGGATCGACGTTGCGCGACACGATGGACTGGAGCGCGGTGACGATGTGGGCGCCGACCAGAACGGTGTCCACCGCCTTGTGCGGCCGTGCGGCGTGGCCGCCGAGGCCCGTGATCTCGATGCGCAGCCGGTCGGCGGCGGCCATCATCGGACCCGGCCGGATGGCGAAGCGACCCACCGGCAGGTCGGGCATGTTGTGCATGCCGTAGACCTCCTGGATGCCGAAACGCTCGATCAGGCCGTCGTCGATCATCGCCTTGGCGCCTGCGCCGCCCTCTTCCGCCGGCTGGAAAATGAACACCGCAGTGCCGTCGAAGTTGCGGGTCTCGGCGAGATGCCGGGCGGCGCCCAGCAGCATGGCGGTGTGGCCGTCATGGCCGCAGGCATGCATCACGCCGGGATTGGTGGAGGAATAGGCGAGGCCGGTCTCCTCCTCGATGGGCAGGGCGTCCATGTCCGCGCGCATGCCCACCACCTTGCCGGACCCCGTGCTGCGGCCGCGCACCACCGCCACCACGCCGGTCTTGCCCAGCCCCGTCGCGACCTCGTCGACGCCGAAGCTGCGCAGCTTGTCGGCCACGAACTGGGCAGTCCGCACTTCCTCGTAGCGCAGCTCCGGATTGGCGTGCAGGTCGCGCCGCCAGGCGGCGACCTCGTCGGCGGTTTCGGCGATGCGGTTCACGACGGGCATGGTCGGGGCGTCCGGGCGGTTCGTGGATCGGAGGGCGAGGCGCCAGCAAATCCGAGCGGGCGTCCGGGGTCAATCGCTGCCCGATGCAACCTGGTTATGCATGAATAGTCGCCGTGCATGAGGTTGCAGACGATCCGGTCTGGACCGACGCCGTCGTGAATGACTAAGCTTCGGCAGGCCGTCGTCGAAGAGGGGCGCCGGTAAAGGCCCAAAGACAACCGAGACCGGCACAAGCCGCCGGCATCCACGATGAGGGGAATTCCATGCGTCCGACTAGACTGGCGCTTGCCGCCGGCGTAGCGGTGGCGTTGCTTGCCGCCCCCGCCGATGCGAACACGTTCCGCTTCGCCTTCCAGGGCAACCTCAACACGCTCGACCCCTACACCTTCAACGAGACCTTCACGCTGGGCGTGATGGGCAACGTCTATGAGGGGCTGACCAAGCGCGACAA
Source organism: Pseudomonadota bacterium (assembly GCA_023389135.1). Lineage (GTDB taxonomy): Bacteria > Pseudomonadota > Alphaproteobacteria > Rhizobiales > Methylopilaceae > Agaricicola. The sequence goes on from JAEWEX010000282.1 coordinate 2,460, forward strand.
GGAGCTGCAGATCATCCCGGGCCTGGCCGAGCGCTGGGAGGTGGTGGAGCCGACCCGCTGGCGCTTCCACCTGCGCAAGGGGATCAAGTTCCACAACGGCAACGACTTCAACGCCGACGACGTGATCTACTCCGCCCAGCGCGTGCGCGAGCAGACCTCCGACATCAAGACCCGCGTTCCCGCGGACATGAAGGTGGAGAAGGTCGACGATCACACGGTCGACTTCGTGCTCTCCTCGCCGAACCCGATCCTGCACTACGAGTGGGACACGTGGTACATGTTCGACAAGGAGTGGTCGGAGGAGAACAACGCGGTCGCGCCGTCGAGCCCGGCCGACACCAATCCCGGCTTCGCCGCGCGCAACGCCAACGGCACCGGCCCCTTCATGGTGGACAGCCACCAGGTCGGCGTGCGCACCACCTTCAAGGCCAACCCCGACTGGTGGGGCACGCCCGAGCACAACCTCACCGAAGTGATCTTCACCCCCATCGGCTCGGCGGCGACCCGCGTCGCGGCCCTGCTGTCGGGCGAGGTCGACATGATGGATCCGGTGCCGCTGCAGGACCAGGAGCGCGTGAACGCCAATGACGGCACCCGCGTGCTGTCCGGACCGGAGCTGCGCAGCATCTTCCTGGGCTTCGACGCCAGGCGCGACGAGCTGGTGGGCGCCAGCGTCAAGGGCAAGAACCCGTTCAAGGACGCCAAGGTCCGGCGCGCGGTCTACCAGGCCATCGACATGGAGGCGATCCACACACGGGTCATGCGCGGCCAGTCGGCCAATGCGTCCCTGCTGATCTCTCCGCTGCTGTATTCGCGCTCGGACGAGTTCAAGCGGCATCCCTACGATCCCGACGCCTCCCGCAAGCTGCTTGCCGATGCGGGCTATGCGGACGGCTTCGAATTCATCATGGACTGCCCCAACGACCGCTACGTCAATGACGAGGCGATCTGCCAGGCGGTGGTCTCCATGCTCGCCCGCGTCGGGCTCAAGGTGAACCTGAACGCGCAGCCGCGCGCCCAGTACTTCTCCAAGGCCGGCAACCCCAACTACGACACCAGCTTCTACCTGCTGGGCTGGACGCCGGGCTCGTTCGACAGCCACAACGTCATCTCCAACCTCGCCGGCTGTCGCGACGACAAGGGCGTCGGCGGTCCGTTCAACTATGGCGGATACTGCAACCCCAAGGTCGACGAGCTGGCCAAGCAGATCCTCGCCGAGAACGACGAGACCAAGCGCGACCAGCTGATCTTCGACGCCTACACCATCCTGCACGAGGAGGTGTCGCACATCCCGCTGCACCAGCAGGCGCTCGCCTGGGGCGTGAGCGACAAGGTCGAGATCGCGCAGCGCGCCGACAACCAGATCCTGTTCTACTGGGTCAACATGAAGGAATGACCGGCTAGCGACGCACAGACCGCGCCGGACCCCGGGTCCGGCGCGGACCTCTCACGGGGGAAGCGTCCCGCGCCATGCTCGCATTCGTCATCCGACGTATTCTCCAGGCCGTGCTCGTCATGGGCGTGGTGGCGCTCATCGCCTTCACGATGTTCCGTTTCGTGGGCGACCCCATCAACCAGATGGTGGGCATGGACACCACCATCGCCGAGCGCGAGGCGCTGCGCGAGCGGCTCGGCCTCAACGACAGCGTCATCGTCCAGTTCGCCCGCTATGTGGGCAATGCGGCGCAGTTCAATTTCGGGCTGTCCTACCAGTTCAAGCTGCCGGTCTCGGAGCTGCTCGCCGAGCGCTTCCCCGCCACCATGGAACTGGCCTTCGTCTCGGCGCTGCTCGCGCTCGCCGTGGGCATCCCGCTGGGCGTATATTGCGGGCTCAATCGCGACCGCGCGCTGGCGCGGCTGTTCCAGGCGATCTCGCTGATCGGGGTGTCGCTGCCGACATTCCTGATCGGCATCCTCCTGATTTTCGTGTTCGCGGTCCAGCTCAGATGGCTGCCGGCGCTGGGACGCGGCGATGTGGTCGATCTGGGCTTCTGGAACACGGGCCTGCTCACCGTGTCTGGGCTGAAATCGCTGATCCTGCCCTCGATCACGCTGGGCCTGTTCCAGATGACGCTGATCATGCGGCTGGTGCGCTCGGAGATGCTCGAGGTGATGCGCACCGAATACATCAAGTTCGCGCACGCCCGGGGCCTGAGCCGCCGGGCGATCAATTTCGGCCACGCGCTGAAGAACACCATGGTGCCGGTCATCACCATCACCGGCCTGCAGCTCGGCTCGATCATCGCCTTCGCCATCATCACCGAGACCGTGTTCAACTGGCCGGGCATGGGCCGGATGTTCATCCAGGCGGTCGCCAACGTCGACATCCCGATCATGGCGGCCTACCTGCTGCTGACGGCGCTGGTGTTCGTCACCATCAACCTCCTGGACGACATCCTCTATGTGGTGGTCGATCCGCGCATCCGCATCGCGGGGCGCACGGCATGAGCGAGGCGCCGTCCGCCCCCGCGCATGAGGCGCCCGCGCCACGCGGCGCTTTCGCCCGGGCGCTGGATTCCGACGTGTTCTGGAGCTTCCGGCGCTCGCCGCTGACCATGGCCGCGGCGGCGATCACCCTGCTGCTGGTGCTCGCCGCCGTGTTCGCGCCGCTGATCGCGCCGCAGAACCCGTTCGATCCGGGCCAGCTCGACCTGTTCGACAGCCGCCTGCCGCCGGCATGGCAGGAGGGCGGCGACCCGCGCTACCTGCTCGGCACCGACGAGCAGGGCCGCGACGTGTTCTCCGCCATCCTCTACGGCATGCGCATCTCCCTGATGGTGGGCGTGCTGGGCGTGCTGTTCGCCATGCTGATCGGCGTCACGCTCGGCCTCATGGCGGGCTATCTCGGCGGCCGGGTCGACGGCATCATCATGCGCATCGCCGACGTGCAGCTCACCTTCCCGGCGATCCTGATCGCGCTGCTGATCGACGGCATGGCGGCGGGCCTGTTCGGCCGCTCCGGCGACACCGGAAGCGCGGTGACGGTGCTGGTCATCGCCATCGCGCTGTCGTTCTGGGTGCAGTATGCGCGCACCGTACGCGGCTCCACGCTGGTGGAGATCAACAAGGACTACGTGCAGGCCGCGCGGCTGATCGGGCTGTCCTCCTTCACCATCATGTGGCGGCACGTGCTGCCCAACGTCACCGGACCGGTTCTGGTGATCGCCACCATCAACCTTGCGCTCGCCGTCATCACCGAGGCGACGCTGTCGTTCCTGGGCGTCGGCGTGCCCGGGACCAGCCCGTCCCTCGGCACGCTGATCCGCATCGGCAACGACTTCCTGTTCTCCGGGGAGTGGTGGATCACCATCTTCCCGGGCCTGACGCTCGCCGTGCTCGTCCTCGCGGTCAACCTGCTGGGCGACTGGCTGCGCGATGCGCTCAACCCGAAGCTGAGGTGAGATGGCGGAGCCGGCCGACCCCGTCCTCTCCGTGCGCAACCTGCGGGTGGAAATCCCCTCGCGACGCGGCGTGCTGACGGCGATCGACGACATCTCCTTCGACATCGCCCGCGGCGAGGTGCCGGGCGTGGTGGGCGAGAGCGGCGCCGGCAAGTCCATCACCGGCACCGCCGTGATCGGCCTGCTGGAGCCCCCGGTGCGCATCGCCAGCGGCGAAATCCGGCTGGACGGCAAGCGGATCGACACGCTCGACGCCGACGCCATGCGCCGCATCCGCGGCCGCCGCATCGGCATGATCTTCCAGGACCCGCTGACGAGCCTCAACCCGCTCTACCGCATCGGCGAGCAGATCACCGAGACGATCCTGACCCACGAGCCCATGTCGGCCCGCGCCGCCCGCGACAAGGCGGCCCGGCTGCTGGACGAGGTCGGCATCCCGGCCGCGCGCGAGCGGCTGGACGCCTATCCGCACCAGTTCTCGGGCGGCATGCGGCAGCGGGTGGTGATCGCGCTGGCGCTGTGCGCCGATCCCGAGCTGATCGTCGCCGACGAGCCCACAACGGCGCTGGACGTCTCGGTCCAGGCGCAGATCATCTCGCTGCTGAAGCGGCTGTGCGCCGAGCGCGGCGTCTCGGTGATGCTGATCACCCACGACATGGGCGTGATCGCGGAGACAGCCGACCGAGTGGCGGTGCTCTATGCCGGCCGCATCGCCGAGATCGGGCCGGTGGCGCAGGTGGTGAAGGCGCCGCTCCACCCCTATTCCCAGGGGTTGATGGCGGCGATCCCCTCGCTCGCCACCGACATGGACGCAAGGCTCGCCCAGATCCCCGGCGCCATGCCGCGTCTCGACCGCATTCCGCCCGGCTGCGCGTTCCACCCGCGCTGCCCCGCGGTGTTCGACCGCTGCCGCACGGAGCGGCCCGACCCGCTGCCCAGGGGCGACGCCCGGGTCGCGTGCTGGCTGCACGACACGGGGGCGCCGCGATGACCGCGCCGCTGGTGGAGGTCACGGGGCTGTCGCGTGTGTTCGACCTGTCGAAGCCGTGGCTCAACCGCGTGCTGGAGGGCGGCGGCCGCCGCATCCTGACCGCGGTGGACGACGTCGACTTCACCATCGCGCGCGGAGAAACCTTCGCGCTGGTTGGCGAGAGCGGGTCGGGCAAGTCCACCATCGCGCGCATGGTGGTCGGCCTGCTGCCGCCGTCTGCGGGCCGGGTCGCCATCGACGGCATGGATGTCTGGAAGCCGGAAAGCGCCGACCGGCAGCGCCGCCTCAGGCGGCGCATCCAGATGATCTTCCAGGACCCGTATGCCAGCCTCAACCCGCGCTGGCGGGTGGCGGACATCATCGCCGAGCCCATCGACGCCTTCGCGCTCGCCGCGGACAAGGCCGAGCGCAACGGCCGCGTGGCGGAACTGCTGACGCTGGTCGGCCTCGATCCGCGCGACGGCCAGAAATTCCCGCACGAGTTCTCCGGCGGCCAGC
>JAEWEX010000309.1 GCA_023389135.1 Pseudomonadota bacterium
GGTCCGGACAGGTCGGCAGGAAGCGCCTCCCGGCGGACCGGGAGGCGTCATGACTGTTGCGGGCGGGCGGCGGTCAGGGAACCTCGTCGACCAACTGGGCTGAGAAGTTCTCGATGCCGAAGAACTCCTTGGCCCATGCGTCGATCTCGCCGCCGTCGCGCATTTCGCGGATCGCCTTGTCGATCTCCGCCTTCAGCGCCGCGGAGCCCTTCTGCATCGGCACGCCGACGAAGCGCACCTGCACCGGCTCGCCCACGATCTCGGCGACGCCGGGACGCTGGCGGATGAAGTTGGCGGCAGCGGTGTCGGGCGCGACGATGGCCTCCACGCGGCCGATGCCGAGATCGGCGAACATCTCCGAATAGCCGGCATAACCGCGGAACGCGCCGAACGCGCCGTGCTCTTTCTCCAGCGCGCGGGCCGGAACCTCGCCGTCATTGGCGCCGGAGATGGCGCCCACCTGCTTGCCGGCCAGCGTGTCGGGGCCGGTGATGTCGTCGGCGCCGGCGCGGCGCACCACAACCACGGCCGAGCGCGAATAGGGGATCGAGTAGTCGAACGTGTCCTTGCGCTCCGGCGTGATGTTCACGTTGGAAAACACGGCGTCGAAGCGGCCGGTCTGCAGGCCCGGGAGGATGCCCTTGAAGTCCAGGCGGTTGAGGCGGATTTCCACGCCGAGGCGCTTCTCGACGCCCTTGGCGACCTGGATGTCGAAGCCGGTGAGCTCGTTCTTCTCGTTGACGAAGCTGACCGGGGGCAGGTTGCCGCTGGTGGCCGCCTCCATGTGGCCGCGCGCCTTGATCTCCTCCAGGTCGGCAGCCGAGGCGGGGCCGGCGGCGAGCAGCAGGGCGCACAGCGCGGCGCCGCGTGCCAGTGACTTGATCATGAGCTTGTCCTCCAGGTTTTGCAGGCGGGACCTCGTCCCGGTCGCGGCGCCGACGGCTTGACTGCGGGCGCACGACGTTGAACTCTGTCGTTGAAATCCCACTGGGATCCCAAGAGGACAAGCTAGCCGCCATGGCGCTTGGGAGTCAACGAGCGACCGCTCACGGGACCGCGACCGCCGCGCCGCCCGGGGTCGCGGAACACACCTATGCCCGCCTGCGCGACATGATCGCCGGGGGCGAGCTGCCGCCGGGCCATGCCATCGAGGAGCGGCGCCTGGCGGCGCGCCTCAACGTCTCGCGCACGCCGCTGCGGATCGCGCTCAGCCGGCTGCTGGGCGAGGAGATGCTGGGCCGGCTGTCCAACGGCGCGCTGGTGGTGCGCCAGATCGGTCCGCAGGAGTTCATGGAGACCATCCACCTGCGCCGGCTGCTGGAGAGCGAGGCGGCGGCGCTGGCGGCAGGCGAGATCCCGGAGCCTGAGCTTCAGGCGGTGCGCACGCGCATTGAGCAGGCCCGCGACAGTGGCCGCGTCGACGGCGCCGCGCACTGGGCCCTGGACGACCAGTTGCATGCGCTGGTCGCGCGGCACAGCGGCAGCAGCTTGCTCGCCCGCTCCATCCTCGACATCCGCCGCCGCGTACGGATGTGCAACGTCGAACGGGCGCCGGGGCGGTTCGCGGAAACCTGCGCCGAGCATCTGGCGCTGATCGAGGCGCTGGCCGCCGGCGATAGGGACGGCGCGCGCAGGGCCATGTCCGACCACCTCGACCAGGTGCGGCGCGGTCTCAGCGGCTTCACCGGACAGGCCGGCTGATCATCGGGACGGGAGGAGAATGTTGAAGATGGGTCCGCAAGACGTCGCCATCACCGCCGCATCACTGATTGACGGCAGCGGCGCAGCCCCCGTGGCCGACGCCATGGTCGTCGTCCGGCAGGGCCGCATCGCGGCGGCGGGTTCCCGGCAGGCCCTCTCCGTCGATCCTGCAATCGCGCGGATCGACCTGCCCGGGGCGACCCTGATGCCGGGCATGATCGACCTCCACGTGCACCTGCGCGGCGGGCCCGACGACCGCATGCGGCTCGGCGGCGGCGACGTGCCGACCCATCTCGACATGTCGCTCCCCACCCTTGCCCTGCGGGGGTTCGCCCGCGCCCGGCGCACGCTGGAGATGGGCTTCACCACCCTGCGCGACGTGGGCGATGTCGGCCGGCTCGCGGTGTCGCTGCGCGACGCCGTCGCGGCGGGCACGGTGGAAGGCCCGCGCATCGTCGCCTGCGGCCCCAACCTGACGGCCACCGGCGGCAGCGGCGACTACATCCCCGACTGGCTGGAGCGCACCGACGTGGAGAGCCGCGTCGTCGACGGCGTCGAGGGCATGCGCCTGGCCGTGCGCCGCAACGTCAAGAACGGGACCGACTGGATCAAATTCTTCGCCACCGGCACTTTCGGCGATGGCGGCGACCAGGACTTTTCCGACGCCGAGATGGCGGCGCTGTGCGACGAGGCCCACGCCCGCGGCAAGCGGGTCTGCGCCCATTGCTGCTTTCCCCGCGGCACGCTGGCGGCGGTGCGCGCGGGCATCGACACGGTGGAGCATGGCTCTCGGCTCAACGACGAGATCATCGACGAGATGCTCGCGCGCGGCACCGCGCTGGTGCCCACGATCTTCATCTTCGACGCGATCGCCACGCAGGGCGCGGCGTCCGGCATGAAGCAGGGCGCCATCGACGTCGCCCGCCGCACGCTGGACGAGCATGTGGACAGCTTCCGCCGCGCCATGGCGGCGGGCGTGAAGATCGCCATGGGCTCCGACTGCGGCAACGCCGTCACCGAGCACGGCGACAACGCCGCCGAGCTGGAGCTCATGGTGCGCCACGGCATGGCGCCCATGGACGCCCTGGTGGCGGCGACCCGCGGCGCGGCGGAGGTGCTGGGCCTGGACGACCGCATCGGCCGGCTGGCGCCGCGCATGGAGGCGGACCTGGTGGCCGTCGACGGCGACCCGCTGGCCGACATCTCGATCCTGAAGGACCCCGCCCGGATCGCTTTGGTGATGAAGGGCGGCGAGATCCACCGCCGGGGCGGTTGATCGCAGAGGCGGGGGGCGCCGGAGCGGGACCGCTGGTTGCCCATGGCTGATCGGGCGCGCATGCCCTTCGCCACTCAGTCTGCGACCAAGCGCGCCGCACGATCACGGAACGCTACGCCAGATCCCGCGACCCTCGTACAGAGCAGGACGCGATCCGGCGTCGCGGCCATGGCTTTGCTCGTGAAACCGGAAGCTGTCCTGGGGGGAAATGGCGCGCCCGAAAGGATTCGAACCTCTGACCCCCAGATTCGTAGTCTGGTGCTCTATCCAGCTGAGCTACGGGCGCCCGTGACGGCCGGGGCTTGCCCCGCGCGTCGAGGGGCGTTGATTAGTCGGTTCCGGCGGCGATTTCAAGACCGGTTTGTGTGGCCCGCCTGCCGGGAGCGGCGATGGGCGGCGAGATCGACCGGCCGGTCGGGGATTGTGATGCGGAATGTCGCGCCCATGGTGCCGTCCACATGGGCGATGGAGCCGCCATGGGCGCGCACCAGTTCCGCCGCGATGGCGAGGCCGAGCCCGGTGCCGCCGGCGCGGGTGGAGCCGTGGAACGCCTCGAACAGGTGCTGGCGCGCGCGAGGGGTGAGGCCGGGGCCGGTGTCGGAGACCTCGATCACCACGACGCCGCTCTCGCGTCGCCCGGCGATGCGCAGCTGGTCGCGGGCGGGATCGGTGGGGGGGCGCGCCTCCATGGCCTGGACGGCGTTGCGCGCCAGGTTGACCAGCACCCGGAACAGGTGCTCGGGATCGGCGTCGACCTCCAGCTCCGGCTCGATGGCGGCGACCCAGGCGATACCCGTGTCGCGGCCCAGCGTCACGGCCTCCTCCACCTCGCGAGCCACGGCGTCGAGCCGCACCATGGCGCGCTCCGGCGGGCGCTCCTGCGCCTTTCCGAAGGCAAGCACCGTGCCGCAATAGTCCACCGCGCGCTCGATGGTGGCGATCAGCTTGGGCGACAGCCGCCGCACCATGGGGTCCGACGACTGGCCGAGCCGCTCGGAGACAAGCTGCGCGGAGGCGAGCAGGTTGCGCAGGTCGTGGTTGATCTTGCTGACGGCCAGGCCGAGCGCCGCCAGCCGCGCCTTGGACTGCAGCTCGCCCTGAAGCTGGCGCTGCATGGCGGCGAGCTCGCGCTCCGCGACGCCCACCTCGTCGGCGCGGTCCGAGGGCACGACGATGCGGCTGGCGTCAGCGGGGGCGAGGCCGAAATCCAGCATGTTGGCGGTCAGCCGCCGCACGGGGCGCACGATCATGCGGTGCAGCGTCAGGTAGACCAGGCAGGCGGTGATGCCCGAAATGACCAGGGACAGGAGCAGGATGTTGCCGGAGAAGGCCAGCATCGCCTCCTTCAGTGGCCGCTCGTCGACCACCACCTCCACATACTCGCCGCCCATGGGCGCGGTGCCGACCACCCTGAGCGTCCGCTGCGACGGGGTGGCGAGCGTGCCGAACGCCTCGGAGATGGCGATCCACGCGCCGCGCGCGCGCAGGTCGACCAGCACCGCCTCGGCGTCCGGCGCGTCGGACACGGCGAGGAGCTGGCGGGTGTCGCCGGTCTGGAGCACCACCATGCGGGCGCCGACGCTGCCGAGCAGTTCCCGCGTCAGGGACGGCGACACCATGCCGTCCGGCGAGGCCTGCAGCACCAGCGCCACGGTGCGCGCCCGCGCCAGCCGGTCCTCCAGCCAGCGCTCACGGAAATTGGCGATGGACGGCACATAGATCAGCACCTCGGCGAGCATCACGAACAGCACCGTGAGGCCGAGAAGTTTGCCAGAGAGGCCGAGGCGGGGCCGCGAGGCCGCGCTGCCGATGTCCGGTTCCGCCATGCACCCAAACGCCGGCCGCGCCGGCGACGTTCATCCGAACTTGCGGAGGAACCTGATGATGCGCTGCACCCAGGGGTTCGTCAAACCCGGCGTGAAGAAGCCGATGGCGGCCCGCCGCCCGATCTCGCCGCGCGTGGGGTAGGGGACGACGGTCCCCGTCGCCTCCGTCAGGCGCGCGCGGCGCGCCACCATGGACACGAAGGGCAGGATCAGCTCGCCGGCGTCCGCGCCGACGATGGCCGCCCCCAGCACCCGCCCGCGGCGGTCGGCGACGATCTTGACGTGGCCGCGGGCGTCGCGCTCGGTCCGCGCGCGGTCGTTCTCGTGATAGGGCCAGCGCAGGATGCGGATCCGCCCCGCGGCCTTGCGCGCGGCGGCCTCGTCGAGGCCCACGCGGGCGATCTCGGGGTCGGTGAAGGTCACGCTCGGCACGATCTCGGTGCGGGCGCGCACCGGCAGCCGGAACAGCGCGTTCCGCACCACGAGCCCGGCATGGTAGTTGGCGGCGTGGGTGAACTGCGCGCCGCCGATCACGTCGCCGATGGCGTAGATCCGGCCGTTGGAGGTGACCAGCCGGCGGCCGACGCGGATGCCGCGCTCGCCATGGCGGACGCCTGCGGCCTCCAGGCCCAGTCCCTCGATGTTGGGCGTGCGGCCGGTCGCGACGAGCAGGTGGGTGCCGGTCAGGATCTCCTCGCCGGCGGCGGTGCCGAGCACGACCTGGATCGCGCGCCGTGACTTGCCGATGCGCACCACGCTGGCGCCGGCGCGCACGGCGATGCCCTCGCGCGCGAACTGCTCCAGCACCGGCCCGGTCATTTCCGGGTCCTCGCGGCCGAGCGGAGTGGCGGCCTCCACGATCGTTACCTGCGAGCCCAGCCGGCGGAACGCCTGGCCGAGTTCCATGCCGATGGGTCCGCCGCCCAGCACCAGCAGGTGCTCGGGCCGCTTCTTCAGGTCGAACACCGTCTCGTTGGTGAGGTAGGGCGCCTTGTCCAGCCCCGGTATCTCCGGAACCGCGGGGCTGGAGCCGGTGGCGATCACGAAGCGCCGCGCGCGGATGGTGTAGTCCCCGGCGACCACCGTGTGGCGGTTGACGAAGCGGGCCTCGGCCTCGACCACCTTCACCCCGAGCCCGGAGAAGCGCTCGACCGAATCTGTCGGGGCGATCCCCGCGATCACCTCGCGCACATGGGCCATGACCTTGGCGAAGTTGATCTCCGGCTCCACGGCGGCGATTCCGAACGGCTCCGGCGTGCGCATGGCGTGGGCGCGCCTGGCCGCGGCGATCAGGGCCTTGGAAGGCACGCAGCCATGGTTGAGGCAGTCGCCACCCATGCGCGCCCGCTCCACCAGCACGACCGGCACGCCGAAGGCGGCTGCCGCCGCCGCCACGGTGAGGCCGGCGGAGCCGCCACCGATCACGCACAGGTCCGGATCGAGCTGGATGGTCATGACGCGAATTCCCCCGGTGCGAACAGTGCTATCCGCCCGGCCGCCTGCTTCGCAACCGCTTCATCAGGATCGGGATCAGGGCGACGACGCCCAGCGCGGCGAAGGCCGCGAGAAGCTGCGGCGAAACCAGCGTGCCGGGGTCGAAGCTGCCCGCGGTCGGGTCGTGCCGCGCCAGTGCTTCGTCCAGCCCGTCGCCGACCAGAGCGAAAGCCAGAGTGCCGGGAACGATGCCGATCACGGTCGCGGCGGCAAAGGCGGGCAGGCCGACGCCGAACAGCGCCGGCGCGAGGTTGACCAGCCAGAACGGGAACAGCGGCACCAGCCGCAGGAACAAGAGGTAGCTGAACGCGTCCTCGCGAAATCCCGCTCCCAGCCGCGACAGCGCTCCCCCGGCGCGGCGTGCGAGCAGGTCGCCCAGCGCCGTGCGGGCGGCGAGGAAGATCGCGACCGCCCCGGCGGTGGCGCCGGCAACCGCCAGCGC
>JAEWEX010000315.1 GCA_023389135.1 Pseudomonadota bacterium
GAAATGAAGAAGCGCACGCGCGCGGCTCCTTCCGCCACGGCGGGGTGCAGCACCGGATGGGCGTTGACGCCCGCCTGCGACAGTGCCGCCGACAGTGCGACGGCGTGGGCGGAGCTGCCCGTGATCACCGGCACCACCGCCGATCCCGCCGACCCGCCTATGTCGAGACCCGCGGATGCCGCCCGCCTGCGGAAACGCTCGGCGGCGGCGGACAGGCGGGCGACCCGCGCGGGCTCGGCGATCAGCACCTCCAGCGCGGCCAGCGCCGCCGCGGTGTCGGGCGGGCTGAGCCCGACGCTGTAGATGAAGCCCGGCGCGGTGTAGCGCAGATAGTCCACGAGCACGCGGCGGCCGGCGATGTATCCGCCGCAGCTCGCCAGCGCCTTGCTGAGCGTTCCCATCCAGATGTCGACCGCCGCCGCATCGACGCCGCATGCCTCGCCGATGCCGCGGCCGGTGGCGCCCAGAACGCCGAGGGAATGGGCCTCGTCGACCATCAGCCACGCATGGTGGCGCGCCTTCACCTCGACGAAGCGCGCGAGGTCCGGCATTTTTTTTTATTTGTATTAGACCACCTAGATCTACACCAGCACGCGCTCGTGGCGTGCGCGGCGCTCGGCGAGCAGGCGGTCGAGGGCCTGCCAGTCATTGTGCGGGAACGTCAGTCTCCGGGCGCCGGACAGCGCCGCGCCCACCGTGGCGCTGTTGTGGACCAGTTCGTCGTGAACGACGAGGTCGCGCGGGCCCAGGAGATGGCCTATCAATGTGACGCTGGTGAGATAGCCGCTGACCATGGCCACTGCCGCCTCCGCACCGAGAAAGCGGGCGAGCGCCTGCTCCAGCGCGGCGTGGGGCGGCCGTTCACCTGACAGCACGCGGCTGGCCGAGACCGACGTGCCGTGGCGGTCGATGGCTGCACGGGCGGCGGCGGACACGCGCGGATCGCCGTTCAGCCCGAGATAGTTGTAGCTGGAAAAGTTGACGAGCGACCGGCCGGCGACCGCGAGCTTGGCGCCCGCGACGCCGTCCGCCTCCACATGGAACGGGTCATCGAAGCCTGCGGCGGCGAGCATGGCGAGGCGGGAGGCGTGAGCGGACAGGCCCTCCAGCGACGAGAAATCGGCGAAGCGGCTGACGTCGCCGTCGGCCGCCGGCTCGGCGAAGCCCGGCGGCGGAGATCCGGCCCGCTCGCGCAGCAGGCGTCGCAGCCGCTCGCGCCGGGCGTCCGCGTCGTCGGCTGGCGGGCCGGCCGAGGCGCTCACTCTGCCGCCACGCGGGCAGCGGGCGTGGAGGGCGAACCCTCCTGAAAGCCGAGGCCATCCAGCACGGCCGCCGCCACCTCGCGCACGCTGGCCGCCGAAAGCTCGAACGCCGGCAGCCGAACGCCCAGGCTGCGCTCGATCCCGAGCAGGAGATCGACCGTCATGAGCGAATCGAGCCCCAGGTCGCGCAGCGCCGCCTCCGGCCCCACCCGATCTGCGGGAAGATGCAGCACCGCGCCGACCTGGGCGGCGACCGCCTCCACCAGCGCGGCCATCCGATCGGCTGGATCGAGGTCGCGCAGCAGCGCCATGATCTCCGACGTGCCGGTCTCGCCCGCGCCGATGTTGACCAGCCCGGCGAAGCGCGGCGAGCGGCCGACCGCGCTGGCGGCGGCCCAGGCCGGCCAGTCCACCCCGGCGACCGCGACGACACCGGCATGCCCCGCCGCCATGAGTTCCGACAGAACGCCCAGCGCCGCCTGAGGCGCCAGCGGCGCGATGCCGAGCCGGCGCAGGTTCTCCGGCGCCGCCGAACCGCGCGCGGTCATGCCGGTGTCCCCGATCCAGCCCCACGCCACCGCCAGCGCCGGCAACCCGAGGCGGCGGCGGCCCTCGGCGATCTCCTCCAGCGCCGTGTTGGCGGCGACATAGGCGGCCTGGCCGGCATTGCCCACCGCCGCAGCAACCGACGAATACAGCACGAAATGGTCGAGTTGCCGGTCGCGGGTCAGCCGGTCGAGATGGACCGCGCCCCTGACCTTGGCGCCCATGGCGGCCGCGATATCGTCCTCGGCGGTGTTCGCGATGGTGCGGTCGGACAGCTCGGCGGCGGCGTGGAACACGCCCGCAAGCGGCGCCCCGCCGGTGTCGATGCGGGCGAGCAGGTCCGCCACCGCCGCGGCATCCGTCACGTCGAGCGCATGGCAGTCCACGCGCGCGCCGGCAGCTTCCAGGTCGGCCACCAGGGTCGCGGCACCCGGCGTCGCGCCGCCGCGACGGCCGGCCAGCACCAGCCGGCGCGCGCCCTCGGCGACCAGCCAGCGCGCGGTCTCGGCGCCGAACCCGCCCAACCCGCCGGTAATGAGATAGGCCGCGTCCGGCCGGATCGGACGGGGCGTCGCCTCGGCATCGACGACCTCGTCCTCCAGGCGCACAACCACCTTGCCGATGTGATCGCCGCGCGCCAGCGTCCGGCAGGCATCGCCAAGTTCCGACGCCCTGAACTGCTGCGTGCGTACGGGAGACAGCTCGCCCTGCCCCATCAGTCCGGTGACCTCGTCGAGGAGTTGCGCGAACAGGGCGGGCTTCTGGGCCAGCATGCGGTCGACGTCGATGGCCGAGAAGCTGAGGTTCTCCTCGAAGGCGCCGAGCGGGAGGCCGCGGTCCTCCTGGATGTCGCGCTTGCCGATCTCCACCAGCCGGCCGAACGGCCTCAGGATCGAGAGGTTGAGGTCCAGCGTCTCGCCGCCGACATGGTCGAGCACCACGTCGACGCCCGCGCCGCCGGTCGCCGCCCGCACGCCCTCGGCAAACGCGAACCCCCGGGACGGCAGCACATGGGTCACGCCGAGGTCGGCGAGATAGCGCCGCTTGGCGTCGCTGCCGGCCGTGGCCAGGATCTCCGCGCCGAGAAGCCGCGCGACCTGGATCGCCGCGAGCCCCCCCCCCCCCGCCGCCGAAAGGATCAGCACCCC
>JAEWEX010000234.1 GCA_023389135.1 Pseudomonadota bacterium
CAAGGGTCACTCGCTCGGCATCCACACCAGGGACGCCGCCCATGCCCGCGAACTGGCCGAGGACATGGACGTGGTGCGCGTTCTGGTGAACTTCGCCCACACCTTCGGCAATGGCGGCGGCTTCGACAGCGGCCTGGGCTTCACGCTCTCCATGGGCTGCGGCTCATGGCAGAAGAACTCGATCTCCGACAACCTCAGCTACCGGCACTTCCTCAACATCACCCACCTCGTGACGGTGATCCCGGAGGACAAGCCAAGCGAGGAGGAACTGTTCGGCCCCCACTGGGCGCGCTACGGCCGCTGAGGAGACACCCATGAACCTCGTCGAACAGGCCGCCAAGGAGCGGGTCCTGAAGCCCGCCGGCATCCCCGTGCCCAACGGCCGCCTCGCGGCCTCCCCGGAGGATGCGAAGGCCGCCTTCGCCGCCATCGGCCCCTGCGTGGTCAAGGCTCAGGTGCCGACCGGCAAGCGCGGCAAGGCCGGCGGCATCAAGCTGGCCAACACGGCCGACGAAGCCGCCGCCCACGCCCGCGCCATCATCGGCATGGATATCGGCGGCCACAGGGTCGAGACCGTGCTGGTGGAGGAGCAGGCGAAGATCGCCCGCGAGTTCTATGCCGCGGTGCTGCCGGACGTGGCGAGCCGTTCCGCGCTCGTCATGTTCTCGGCCGACGGCGGCATGGAGATCGAGGAGATCGCCGCCACACGCCCCGACGCGCTGCGCAAGACCGCCGTCGCGCCGGGCGAGGCTTTCGGCGAGGCGGAGGCGCTGAAGCTGATCGACGGCCTCGACCTCGGCGCGTCGAGGGACGGGATCGCGAAAATCCTCGCGAAGCTGGTCGAGGTGTTCCACGCCACCGACAGCGAGCTGGTCGAGATCAACCCGCTGGCGGAACTGGCCGACGGCCGCATCGTCGCGCTGGATTGCAAGTTCACGCAGGACGACAGCTCCGGCTACCGGCAGGAGGCGCTGGCCTCCGCGGCGGCGGCGGAGCCGGCGACCGAGCTGGAGCGCCGCGGCGCCGAGGCCGGCCTCAAGTTCATCCAGCTCGACGGCAATGTCGGCGTGCTGGCCAACGGCGCGGGCCTGACCATGACCACCATGGACGTCATCAGCCATTTCGGCGGGCGGCCGGCGAACTTCATGGAGATCGGCGGCGAGGCCTACACCAAGGCCGAGACCGCGCTCGACCTCGTGCTGTCGAACCCCGGCGTGAAGAGCCTGGTGGTCAATTTCTGCGGCGCGTTCGCACGCACCGACGTGATGGCGGAGGGCGTGGTGAAGGCCTGGGAGGCGCTGAAGCCGGAGGTTCCGGTGTTCTTCTCCATCCACGGGACCGGCGAGGACGAGGCGGTCGCACTGGTGCGCGAACGGCTCGGCATCGAGCCCTACGACTTCATGGAAGACGCGGTGAAGGCCGCGGTGGAGGCCGCCCGATGATCATCCGCAAGCACCACAGGGTCCTGATCCAGGGCCTGACCGGCAAGCAGGGCTCGTTCTGGTCGGAGAAGATGATCTCCTGCGGGACGAACATCGTCGGCGGCGTCAATCCCAAGCGCGCCGGCGAGACCCATATGGGCCTGCCGGTGTTCGCCTCGGCCAAGGACGCCATGAAGCAGGCGCCGTACGATGTCTCGGTCATGTTCATCCCGCCGGCCGCGGCGAAGGATGCGGCGACCGACGCCTGCGAGGCGGGCGTGAAGCTGCTCGTGGTCCTGACGGAGCACATCCCCATGCACGACGTCATGGCGATGCACGCGGCGGCGAAGGCCAGCGGCACCCGCATCGTCGGGCCCAACACCGCCGGTCTCGTCACGCCGGGCGAGGCGTTCGTCGGCATCATGCCGGGCCACAACCCCAACATCTTCCAGCCCGGCCGCATCGGCGTGATCTCGCGTTCGGGCAGCCTCGGCACGCTGATCTCGCTCAACCTCACCCGCGCCGGGCTCGGCCAGTCGGCCTTCCTCGGCATCGGCGGCGATCCCATGATCGGCTCCACCACCCTCGACGCGCTGAAGGCGCTGGACGAGGACGACCGCACCGACGCGGTGGCGCTGGTGGGCGAGATCGGCGGCGCCATGGAGGAGGAGGCGGCCGACTATGCCGCGGGCATGAAGAAGCCGGTGGTGGCCTTCATCGCCGGCCGCGCCTCGCCTCCGGGCAAGAAGATGGGCCATGCCGGCGCCATCGTCACCGGCGACCGCGGCAGCTACGGCTCCAAGCGCGCCGCCCTGGAGAAGGCGGGCGCCGTGGTGGTCGACACGCCCGGCGAGATCTCCGGCGCCATAGAGGCGGCGCTGTCGGCGCGCAGGCGCGCGAGCGCGTGACGCTTCGGGCGGCCGGGCACGCCCGGCTGCCCGCCACAGCGGCCGTCAGCGCGCGTCGGCTAGGATCATCTCGGACGCCTTCTCTCCGATCATGATCGCCGGCACGTTGGTGTTGCCCGACACCAGCGTCGGCATGATCGAGCAGTCCGCCACCCACAGCCCGTCCACGCCGCGGACGCGCAGGCGCGGGTCCACCACCGAATCCTCGTCCGGGCCCATGCGGCAGGTGCCGGAGGGGTGGAAGATGGTTGCGCCGTATTTGCGGGCGAAGCCCAGCAGGTCGTCGCCGGTGCGGATGTCGGGGCCGGGCATGATCTCCGCCTCCACATAGCCCTTGAGCGGCTCGGTCTGGGACAGCCTGCGCGAAAATTCGAGACCCGCCACCACGCAGCGGCGGTCGACCTCGGCGTCGAGATAGTTGGAGCGGATCGAAGGCGCCGCCAGCGGATCGTTGGAGGCGAGCCTTATGTCGCCGCGGCTCTCGGGCCGGAGCTGGCATACCGACATGGTGAAGCCGGAGAAATCGTGGACCTTGCCGCCCGCCATGTCGGCGCTCAGCGTCGCCACGTGGAACTGGATGTCCGGTGAGGCGGATTCCGGCAGCACCCTGGTGAACAGGCCGCCCTGGTTGATGCCGACGGCCAGCGCGCCGGTGCGCGTTACCAGCCATTCCAGTCCCAGCCGCACGCGGCCGAAGATGCTGCGAAGCTCGTCATTGGTGGTGATCGGCTTGGAGCACCGGTAGATCGAGCGGATCTGCAGGTGGTCCTGGAGATTGCCGCCGACCGCGGGCCGATCGCGCACCACCGGCACGTTCATGTCCGACAGGTGGCCGCCGGGCCCGATGCCGGACAGCATCAGCAATTGCGGCGACTGGATCGCCCCGGCCGAGAGGATCACGCCGCGCCGCGCCTTGACGATGTGGGCGCGGCCATGCCGGCGGTAGATCACGCCGGTGGCGCGGCCGTCCTCGAACACCACCCGCGTCACCCGCGCATCGGTCTGGATGTCGAGGTTGCCGCGTCGCCGGGCGGGCTTCAGATAGGCCTTGGCGGCGCTCATCCTGAGGCCGTCCTTCGTCGTGAGCTGGTAGTATCCGACGCCTTCCTGCTCGCGCCCGTTGAAGTCCTCCGTGCGCGGCACGCCGAGCGCGCCGGCCGCCCCGATCAGCGCCTCGATGAGTTCATGGCGGCGCTTGATGCTGGAGATGTGCAGTGGACCGGACTGGCCATGGAGCTGGTCCTCGGCCAGGTCGGGGTTGCTCTCCAGCCGGATGAAGTAGGGCAGCACGTCGTCCCAGCCCCAGCCCTCATTGCCGAGGTCGCGCCAATGGTCGTAGTCCTCCCGCTGTCCGCGGATCACGATCAGGCCGTTGATGGAGCTTGAACCGCCCAGGCAGCGCCCGCGCGGCCAGTAGATCCGCCGGTTGTCCATGTTCGGATCGGGATCGGTGTAGAACCGCCAGTTGACGGTGGGGCTCCACATGGTCTTGCCGTAGCCGATGGGCAGGTGGATCCAGGGGTTGCGATCCTTCGGCCCCGCCTCCAGCAGCACCACGCTGGTGTCGTCCCGCTCGGAGAGCCGGCTGGCGATCACGCAACCGGTCGAGCCTGCGCCGACGACGACGAAGTCGCACTCCTTCTCGACTTCCGGACCCGTAGCAGATGTGGACGACACGCCTTCCTCGCCTGGGAGTTTCGTTCTTGCTTGGTGGCGAACGATATGGCCGGCATGCGCTTTCGGCAAGCATCTCAATCAGTGAGCCGTTTTCTTTCGTTCATTGACATTCACGACGGCCACGCTACCGTCATGGTCGACGGTGCCGGTTCACCGTCCAATGGAGCCGAGGGGCGGATCGAAGCCCCGAGGTCAAAGCGAGTTCCATCGGCCGGGGCTGAGCCCGGGCCAGTTCCTCGGGAGGAAGCACCATGCGACGCAAAGCCATCGTCGCTGCCGTGCTGGGGGCCTTCGTCTTCGGACAGGCTGCCCCGGTCGAAGCGCAGCAGACGACCCAGATCCGACTTCAGACGGCGGTTCCCTCCGCCAGCATTTATTTCGAACTGCTCCAGCGCTATGCCGAGCGCGTGGCCGCCATGTCGGCCGGCCGGGTCAAGATCGACGTCCTGCCGGACGGCGCCATCGTCCCGGCGTTCGAGATTTTCGACGCGGTGGACAACGGCATCGTCGAGGCCGGCTACGCCTGGACGCACTACTGGTCGGGCAAGCACCCGGCCGCCGGCCTGTTCTCCAACCCCATGGCCGGCGCCGGCTCGGGAATGGACCAGCTGTCGCACATGGCCTGGATCATGGAGGGCGAGGGCGACGAGCTGCTCCAGAAGCTCTACACCGACGTCCTGCAGGCCGACATCCACGCCATCATGGTCCAGCCCATGGGTCCGGACCCGCTGGGCTGGTTCGCCCGTCCCATCGAGACGGTCGCCGACTTCAAGGCCATGAAGTATCGCTCGCCCCCGGGCATCACCGGCGAGATCTTCAAGGAGATGGGCGTGGCGGCGGTCGCCATGCCCGGCGGTGAGATCGTGCCCGCGGCCCAGCGCGGCACCATCGATGCGGCCGAATGGATCGGCCCCGCCGACGACCTCAATCTCGGCCTGCACACCATCTGGAAGAACTACTACCTCCAGGGCCTGCACCAGTCGACCGACGTGGGCGAGCTGCTGTTCAACAAGACGTTCTGGGACAAGCTCGAGCCCGACGTCCAGGCGATCCTGACCACGGCCGCCATGGCCCAGGTCGCGGAGACCTATGCCTTCAACGTGGCGCGCAACGCCCAGGCCATCGTGAAGCTC
>JAEWEX010000381.1 GCA_023389135.1 Pseudomonadota bacterium
CGACTGAATTTCCGCTCAGGCGAAAGCCGGAAGCAGGAAGATCGCGATGGCGACGAACAGGGCGATCGACCACACGGCCGATCGCGCCGTCGGAATGTCCGCGAGATAGAGCGCCACATAGCCGAGCCGCAGCGCGATCCAGGTCCCGGCCAGCAGGTCGGTCAAGCCCTGCGGCGCGCCCTGCATCTGCGCCACGATCACCGCCGCCGCGAACAGCGGGAACGCCTCGAAGCCGTTGTCCTGGGCCGCGGCGGCGCGCGCGCGGAAGCCGTCCTGGCGCGCAAGCCACTGGCGCGGCGCGCTGTTGTCGAAGCTGCGGTCGCCGTATTTGGCGAAACCGACCGTGAGGATCGGCATGATCCCCGCGGCGAGCACGCACAGAAGCGCGAATGTCATCCCGTTGCTCCCCCGTTCCTCAGCCCTGGGATACGTGCGGCGGGCGCGTTCGGTTCGAATTCGCGCCCGCCGCGGGTTGTCAGCGGGCGTTCTTGGCCAGCCAGTCCTCCATCCAGGCGATCTCGCGGGTCTGGGCCGCGATGATCTCCTGCGCCAGCTTGCGCAGTTCGGGGTTCTCGCCGTGCTTGAGCATCACCTCGGCCATGTCGATGGCGCCCTGGTGATGCGGGATCATGCCGCGGACGAAGTCGATCTCCACATTGCCCGTGTAGTCGATGTCCATGCCGGCATGCATGGCCTCGTTGGCGGCCCTGAAGGCTCTGGTGGCCTCGGTCCCGGTCGCCGCGGACGATGCTGCGGCCCCGTGGCCGCCATGCTGCCCGTGGCTGCCGTGATGCTGTGCGGCGGCGGCGAAGGCGGAGGCGATGGCCAGCGCCGCGGCGCCGGCAAGGGTCAGTCGGATGCGCGTCATGCGCCGTTCCTTTCTCGATTGTCAGGGGTCGTGAGAAGCGGACGCGGTCAGCGGCGCGGGGGCGGGTCGAGGATCGTCGGCTCGATGGGCGAGGCCACCGTCGCAGCGGCGGCCGTGAGCGCGACGGCGACGTCTTGGGGAAGCCCGACCTCCGGCCGGACCGGCAGGTCGACGGCGCAGGCCACCGCGCACAGCGCCCGCTCCGCCGCGCCCTCGTCCGCCGCCGCATGGCCGTGGTGACGGTCGTGCCCGGGGACGTGCCGGGACAGGTGCCTGTCCGGCCCGTGGCCGGCGCCCTGGCCCGCGGCGTGCAATGGCAGGACCACAGCCGCCAGGGCGGCGAGCCCCGCCATGAGGAACCGGATCCGGGACGGCATCGTCATGGCGGCAGCGTCGCCGCCGGGCGCGTCGATTTCAAGGCGCTCCGGCGCGCCTCGGAGTCCTCAGTCGGCAAAAACCTGGGTTCCGGGGACGAAGGCGTCGAACGCCGCCAGCACCTGGTCGCGGATGGGATCGGTCTCCATCAGCAGTTCGTGGTGGGCGCCGTGGATGCGTACGGCGCGGGCGGTGCGCATCCGCACCGCGAGGCGCTGGATGGCGGCGTTGTCGACCACCTTCTCCGACCCCGCCATGAGCATCAGCGTCGGCGTGCGCACGGCGGGCGCGAAGTCGCGGTCGGCCATGGCCTCGATGGCCCGGAACGCGGCGCGCGCCCAGCCCACCGTCGGCGCGCCGATGGCGAGTTCCGGCGCCGCCGCCACCAGGCGCGCCGCGCGCACGTAGCGGTCGCGGTCGGAGGTGAGGATGTTGGCGTCGAACGGCTCCATGGCGGTGATGCTGTCGCCGCCGAGGCCCGGCACATAGGCGGTGCGCATGCCGGCCGCCGCCATCAGCGAGGCCGCGGTGCGGGCGAGGCCGGAGCCGAAGATGCCCGGCAGGCCCAGCAGCGGCGCCGTCAGCACCATGCGGTCGAACCAGGTCTGACGGCGCCTGGCGCCCATCAGCGCGATGGCGCCGCCCATGGAATGGGCAAGCACGTAATAAGGCGGCCTGCAGCCCGGCAGCACGAAGTCGCGCATGAACACGTCGAGATCGCGCTGGTAGTGGGAGAAGTCGCCGACATGGCCCCTGAGCGGGCGCGAGGCGAGGCGCGAGGAGCCGCCCTGGCCGCGCCAGTCCAGCGTCGCGACGCCGAAGCCGCGGTCGAGCAGGTCCTGCACCGTCTCGGCGTATTTTTCGATGAACTCGGCCCGGCCCTGGAACAGGCACACCGTGCCGAGGCCGCGCTCGCGCCGGGACATCCAGCGCGCGGCGCGGATGCGGACCTCGTCGGAGGCGTTGAGGATCTCGACCTGCGCCCCCTCGGGGATCGGGTTGGCGTCGATGGAGACGAGTTCGGAGCGGGCTTCGCGCGCCATGGGCGGTCCTGCCGGGCGGAGGGTCTTGAACGGGCGCAAACGGCTTACCACCTCTGTCCTGCGCAGGCCAATGACGGCTGCGCCACGGAGGCCCGGCCATGATGGCGGGCACCCGCATGTCGCTTCACGAAGGAGGATATGCCATGCGTCAGTTCGATCTCACCCCCCTCTACCGTTCGACCGTCGGCTTCGACCGGCTGTTCTCGCTGCTCGACCAGGCGTCGGGCGTCGAGCAGGCCGCGCCGACCTACCCGCCCTACAACATCGAGCGCACCGGCGACAACGCCTACCGCGTGTCCATCGCGGTGGCCGGCTTCACCGACGCCGACCTGACCCTCGAGGTCAAGGAAGGCACGCTCGTGGTCCGGGGCGAGAAGCAGGCCGACAAGGAGGCCCGTTCCGGCGAGGTGCTCTACCAGGGCATCGCCGCGCGCGCCTTCGAGCGCCGCTTCCAGCTCGCCGACCACGTCCAGGTGACGTCGGCCGCGCTGGAGAACGGTCTCCTGCATGTCGATCTCGTGCGCGAGATCCCCGAGGCCCTGAAGCCGCGCCGCATCCCCATCGCGGCCGGCGCCGGTCAGGCCCGGGTGATCGAGGGCCAGGCGAAGGCCGCCTGACCGGTCGATACGGAGAGTGACCAGGGGCGCCCCGGGCCATCCGGGGCGCCTTTTTTGCGTCTCCGCTCAGCCGCCTGCGGTCGCCAGCAGCCGGTCGACATCCTCCGCGGTGGTGGCGAACGAGCAGGCCAGCCGCACCGGGTCGCCCTCGCCGGGATCCACTGCGGCGCTCGGCCACGGATAATACAGCGCGCCCGCCGCCTTCAGCCGCGCATCCATGTCGTGGGGGAGGCGCGCGAAGACCAGGTTGGCCTCCACCGGCGCTGCGGCGCGCACGCCGAGGCGGGCGAGGCCGGCGGCCAGCCGGTCCGCCATGGCGTTGGCGTGGGCCGCGAGCCGCAGCCACAGCCCGTCCTCCAGCATAGCCTCCACCTGTACGGCGAGGAAGCGATGCTTGGACACGAGGTGGCCCGCGCGCTTGCGTCGATGGGCCAGCGTCTCGGCCCGGGCGGGATCGAACACCACCACCGCCTCCGCCATCAGCGCGCCGGTCTTGGTGAGGCCCAGCGACAGCATGTCCACGCCCGCCCGCCAGGTGATGTCAGCCGGCGCGCAGCCGAGCCGCGCCACGGCGTTGCCGAAGCGCGCGCCGTCCATGTGCAGGCCGAGCCCGTGCCGGCGCGCCACCTCCGCGATCGCCGCCACGTCGCCGGGGCCGTAGAGCGTGCCGAGCTCGGTCGCCTGGGTGATGGTGACGGCGGCGGGCTGGACGCTGTGCGGCGGCCGCCACGGGCCGCGCGACAGCCGCGCGTCCAGTTCGCCCGCATCGATCAGGGCATGGCGGCCGGGAAGCCCGACGATGCGGGCGCCGCCGCTGAAGAATTCCGGCCCGCCGCACTCGTCCACCTGGGCGTGGCACTCGGCGTGACCGAACACCGCGCCCCAGGGCGGCGTCATGGCGGCCAGCGCCAGCGCGTTGGCGGCGCCGCCGGTGGCGACCAGGAACACCGCGCAGTCGCGCCCGAACAGGTCGCCGACGAGCCGCTCGACCCGGCGGGTCGCCTCGTCATTGCCATAGGCCGGGGCGGCGCCGGCATTGGCGCGCATGACGGCCTCGATCACCCCGGGGGCTGCGCCCGCCACATTGTCGCTGGCGAAGTTCATGCGCTGGTCCTTGGGCGAGGGCGGGTCCAGCCCGTCTAGCAGCGCCCGGCGACGGCGTCGATGCCGTAGGCCGGGCTCGGGCCAGCGCAGCAGCCGTGCCGGCTCATTTCGTTATCATGCGTCGCGGGATATGAGCCCTGGCGGCGTCAGCGATGCGGTCCAAAGCGATCGCGTGAGCGTTCAGGCTCACATGGACCGTCGCCGCATCTTGCTCGACGTAACATCTGGTCAATGGCGAGATTGCTTGCGACTATGGAGGTGCCTGTACAGAAGCCGGGAACGCGGCTGCCCAAAACCAAAGAGCCGCAAATGGGGTGGGGCAGTTTCTCGATCGGAGATAACACCTATGATCTGGGGCACCTCGATCCGTTTCTGATCACTGTCGCGCCAAAGGCCGGTGGTGCGAAGGCCAAGTTCCTCGTTACATTCGGCTCTCATTGTTTCACGCGCAACAGAAATCCTGAAGACGCGGCGGATCACCACTTTACGGACGGCGCCGATATCCGGAGCTTTTGCACGCGCCGCCACGTGCATTCCCTTCATCTCCCAATGATCGTTCGCCGGGCAGCCGGTGGGCGAGTCTTTTTCAGCGAAGGCCGAAATCTGCTTTGCGTTCACTGGTTTCCCGAGCTGGATGCTCCATACACGGCATATTTCAACCTGGTAAAGTCATCCCGAAAAGGCATTGATGCCACGATGTTCGTCGTGAGCGCGTACGAAAAGCGCGGACTGCCCCTGAGGCTGCCGTCCGCAACCTTTGCCACCCTTGTATTTGAGGTCGTCCGGGGTAGAACGCTGAAGCCGCCGAGAGACGCGCGCTCGACAAAAAAGTAAGGCCCCCCGAAGGGGGCCTGTGCGGAATACCCCTTGACCTCTGCGATCCGCAGAACCCCTCACGGGGCGGGTTGTCGTTTGTTCACCGCCATCGACACCTACATAAATAGGTGGATGGCCGATTGGTTTCAATGGAAATGGTAGGCTGAGCTTGCGGCGGCATCGCCGCCCGTTTCAAATGCCGAGGCACATTCGCCGCCGCCCTTCGCCTCTGGCGTTCCGGCGCGGTCGGTGGTATGAGCCCGCATCTTTCCCGGAACCGTCCGTCCAGCTTGCCCGCGTGGCGCCGGAGGGGCATTTCCGCGGACCGTCCTTGGAGAGTTCGACATGGCCGTCCCCAAACGGAAAACCTCGCCGATGAAGCGCGGCTTCCGCCGCTCCGCCGATGCCCTCAAGGCCCCGACCTATGTCGAGGACAAGGACAGCGGCGAGCTGCGTCGCCCGCACCACATGGACCTCAAGACCGGCATGTATCGTGGCCGGCAGGTGCTCGCGGCCAAGGCCGACGCCTGACGTCTCGCCGCCCCGCGGCGGCGGCATGAGCTTCGAAAGGCCGGTCCGCGTCGCGGGCCGGCCTTTCGGCGTTGACGCGTCGGACGGTCTTCAGGCGATCAGGCTGGGGAGCGGGCGGCGCCGGCGGGCGGCGATGCCGTCGCGGCAGGCCGCATAGGCCGCGGCCGCCTCCTGCGGTTCCGTCCGGCGGCGGTCGCGGGTCTGGGCAAGCCCGAGATGCGTGGCCGCGAGATGGGCCACCAGCGGCGCATGGGCGCGCACGCGCACGATGCGGGGCTCCGGCTCCGTTTGCAGGGTTGGCGCCGGCTGCACGGGGGGCGGAGGCGGCACGGCGTCCGGCCCGCGCGAGGCCGCTCCGGGCGCCGCTGCCCGGGCGCTGCGCCCCGGCAGCAAGCCTGAAGGCCGGACCGGCCCTGTCGCCATCATGGTCTGTCGCCGCCCCTGCGGCGGGGCGCTCCTCGGCATCGGATATGGCGACGCTGCCGGAGCCATGCCCCGCCCGCGTGCCGAAATCGTTAAGGGGAAGTTAATGCCGGGGGGAGGGAACGCAAGCCTTGACGGGGAACTGAACGTTAAATCGTTGCCCGTATTGTAAACGTCCGTGCTACGCATGTGTGCGTGGCCTTCGGAGGTTCGTGCATGCCCATGGATGCCGAACAGCAGACGCCGCTTTCGGCATCGCTGGAAGCCTTGCTGTCCGCGATCGGGGAAGCCGCCTATGAATGGCGGCTGGCCAGCGACGAGCTGCGCTGGACCGCCGGGGCCGAGCGCATTCTCGGCATCGACGCCGCCTCGATCGCCACCGGCCGCGCCTATGGCGACCTCACCGATCCCGAATCGCTCACCTCCCGCGCCACCGCCGTCACCGGCGCGGCCCGGACCGACGCGGGCGACGGCGTGCCCTATGCCATCACGTCCATGCTGAGGGTGCCCTCCCGCGGCGGCGCGCGCACCATGTGGGTGGAGGATGTCGGCCGCTGGTGGGCGGGGGCCGACGGCCGCCCCGCGGTCGCACGCGGCGTCGTACGGATCGTCACCGACCGGCTGGAGGCCGAGCAGCGCCGCGCCTGGACCAGCCGCACCGACCCCCTGACCGGCGCCCTCGACCGTGCCCGGATCGAGGAGGTGCTGGCCGCCTCCGTCGCGGAAGCCAAGAAGATGCTGGGCTCCTGCGGGCTGGTGCAGGTCTCGGTGGAGGGGCTCGGAACCATCAACGACGCCTATGGCGTGCGCGTCGCCGACGAGGTGATCGCGGGCGTGGCGCGCCGCATCCGCGGGCGGATGCGGGTCGGCGACCAGCTCGGGCGCTATTCCACCACCTCGTTCTTCGTGGTGCTGGCGAACTGCTCGGCGACCGACCTGGAGATCGCCATGCGCCGCTTCCTCGAGGCGGTCCGCGAGGAGCCGCTGGCGACCACGGCCGGCGCCATCGCGCCGCGCGTGGCGCTGGGCGGGGCGGTGGCGCCGCGCCATGCGCGCACGCCCGTCGACCTGGTCCTGAAGACCCGCGAGGCGATGCTGAAAGCGCGCGACCGGCGCAGCGCCGGCATGGCGGTCTATGCGCCCGATCCGGTGCGCGAGGAGCGCCGGCGGACCGACCTGGAACTGACGCAGACGCTGATCGAGGCCCTGAACGCGCGGCGGGTGTCCATCGCGTTCCAGCCCGTGGTGCGCACCGCCGACCGGGCCTGCATGTGGCACGAGGCGCTGGCCCGGGTCGAGACCGAGGCCGGGCTGGAGAGCATCAGCCGCTACATCATGCCGGCCGAGCGGCTCGGCATCATCCCGATCCTCGACCGCCGCGTGCTGGAGCTCGCCTTCGCCCGGCTCGACCGCGACAAGGCGGCGAGGATCGCCGTCAACGTTTCCGCCGCCACGGTGACCGATCCGGAATGGCGCACCCTGCTGGCGGGACTGGCGGCGCTCGTCCCCGGCGCGGCCGAGCGGTTGGTGGTGGAGATCACCGAGACCGCCGCGCTGGACGATCTGGACGACGCGGCGGCGTTCGTGCGCGAGATGCAGGCGGCGGGCGTGCGCATCGCCATCGACGATTTCGGCGCCGGCCATACCTCGTTCCGGGTGCTCAGGCGGCTCGGCGTCGACCTGGTGAAGATCGACGGTGCCTACGCCGCCCGGGTGGTGGACAGCGCCGAGGACCGCGCCTTCGTGCGCGCCATTGTCGGGCTGGCGCGCGACGTCGGCTTCCAGACGGTGGCCGAGTGCGTCGAGACCGAGGACGTCGCCGAGGCGCTGGCGGCGCTGGGCGTCGACTTCCTGCAGGGCGACCATCTCGGCGCCCCCGCGCCGGAGATGGTGGGCGGCGAGGTCGCGGGCGTCCTCTCCGGTCTCGCCCGTCTCGGCGCGGCCTGAGAAGAAGCTACCGCCGCGGCGAGCCCGCCAGCCGCTCGATCTTGGCCTGCATGTCGGCGATCTGCTGCTTGAGGTCGTCGATCTGGTCGTCGCTGCGGGCCGCGCCCGTCTCCGGCGCGCCTGCATCGCCGGCCTTGCCGCCGGCAGCGGCGAAGGGCGAGAACATCCGGAACGCCTTCTCGTACATCGCCATGTTGGCGCGCACCTGTTCCTCGATCCCGGCAAAGGGGCCGCCGCCCAGGGCCTTGGACATGTGCTCGCGGAACTTGCCCTGCTCCCGGGTCAGGCTGGCGATGGACATGTCGAGATAGGACGGCACCACCGCCTGCATGCTGTCGCCGTAGAACCGGATAAGCTGGCGCAGGAAGGTGATGGGCAGCAGGTTGGTGCCCTTGTTCTCCTGCTCGAAGATGATCTGCGTGAGGACCGGGCGGGTGATGTCTTCCCCGGTCTTTGCGTCGACGACGACGAATTCGTCGCCGCTCTTCACCATGATCGCCAGGTCCTCGAGCGTGACGTAGGTGCTCGTTCCTGTGTTGTAGAGCCTTCGGTTGGCGTATTTCTTGATGGTGATCGGATCGGGCGACTTGGTCATGGCGTCCTGAACTGTCGGAGCGGTGGACGGCACCGGCCTGCGCCATGACGATAGGACGAATGCAATAGCCCCGCCACCATTTCGTCAAACAGGCGTGATCCGGGCCCGCTTTGCGCGGCTTCAACGGTCGCCGGAGCGGTTTCCGGCGCGACGGCGGCCGAAATGGCGCGTCAGGGCGCGGCCGCCGCCGCCGCGGCCCATCGGCTTCGTGACTCCGCAGGTGGCGGGAGTTGCGCTAGGGTCGGCGCTTCCGGACAGCGAAGGTCGTGCGGCGGGTGGTCTTGTTTCAGCGTTTTCCATGCCTGTGGGCTGCCGCGGTGCTTGCCGTCGCATTGGCCGTCGGCGCATGCGGCGGGCGGGTGACCGGCGTGCTGCAGCCCTCGGCCGCACGGGCGCCGGACGCCACCCCGGTGGAGATGCTGGTCGCCACCACCCGGCAGCCGGCGACCGATCCCGGCGAGCTGTTCTCCGGCGAGCGCGGCCAGCGTCTGGCGCTCACGGAGATCACCGTCTCGATCCCGCCGGACCGCAACCGCGCCGTCGGACAGGTGCAGTGGCCGAAACGCCTGCCGGCGAACCCGGAAACCGAGTTCAGCACGCTGCGGGTGCAGCCGGTGACCGAGGTCGCCGAGGCGCGCCGCTGGCTCAGGGCGCACCTGCCGCCGACGCGGCGGGTGATGGTGTTCGTCCACGGCTTCAACAACCGCTACGAGGACGCGGTCTACCGCTTCGCGCAGATCGTCCACGATTCCGGCGCGCGGGCCGCGCCCATCGTGTTCACCTGGCCCTCGCGCGCCAGCGTGTTCGACTACAGCTACGACAAGGAGAGCACCAACTACTCCCGCGACGCGCTGGAGGAGGTGCTGGCCCGCATCGCGGCGAGCCCCGACGTGGGCGAGGTCACGGTCATGGCCCATTCCATGGGCTCGTGGCTGACCGTGGAGGCGCTGCGGCAGATGGCGATCCGCGACGGCCGGGTGCCGGCCAAGATCCGGAACGTGATCCTGGCCTCGCCGGACCTCGACGTCGACGTGTTCGCGCGCCAGTGGCAGGCCATGGGCGCCGACCGGCCGGACTTCACGCTGTTCGTGTCGCGCGACGACCGCGCGCTCAGCCTGTCGCGACGCCTCTCCGGCAACATCGACCGGCTGGGACAGGTGGACCCCACCGTGGAGCCCTACCGCTCGGCGTTCGAGCAGGCCGGCATCACCGTCATCGACCTGACGGCCCTGAAGAGCGGCGACCGGCTGAACCACGGCAAGTTCGCCGAGAGCCCCGAGGTGGTGCGCCTGATCGGACAGCGGCTGGTGGAGGGGCAGACGGTGACCGATTCCGACATCGGGCTGGGCCACCGGCTGGGCGCGGTCGCCATGGGCGCGGCGCAGAGCGTGGGCACCGTGGCCGGCGCCGCGGTCTCCGCCCCGATCGCGGTGTTCGACCCCGCCACGCGGCGGGGCCTCGGCCAGCAGCTCGACCGCACCGGGCGCGCCATCGGCAACACGGTGGGCGCCGCCACCGGCCAGTGAACGGACGGGGCGATCAGGGCAGGCGGGTGGCGTGGCGGCGCAGCAGGCGCCAGTCGCCGCCGTCGCGGACCCAGACCAGTGTGGTCAGAAGGTCGACCACCGCCTTGGCCCCGCCGCGGGGGCCGACCGACATCAGCGTGCGGCCGACGCCGATCGCCGTGTCGCCGCGCACCGTCAGGGTCACGTCGCTGGAGGCGACGCGGTCATAGGTGTAGAGCCCGCGCTCCATGGCCGCGAGATACTCCGCGCCCGTCTCCTCCACGCCGTTGGAATGGACGTAGCTGGCGCCGTCGGCCAGCAGCCGCCCGATGGCGGGCAGGTCGTCGCGGACCATGGCGTCGTAGAGCCGCCGCTCGGCGTCCTCGATGGCCCTGCGGGCGCCGTCGTCGTCGGTCGACATGTCCAGGCTCTCCGGAACGGTGCGGGCGGCCCGAGCGAACTTGACTCGCCAGGGCGGCAAAAAAATAATAGGTCTATATATAAGTTTCAACCGTCCTCGCAGCGCCGGGTCGCCCATGGAATTCGCAGAGCTGAACGGCGCGGGCATGCGCTACGAGATGCGGGGCCGCTCCGGCGCTCCCGTGGTGCTGATCCACGAGATGGGCGGCCTGCTGGAGAACTGGGACGAGGTGGTCCCGGCGCTGGAAGGCGATTTCCGCGTGCTGCGCTACGATGTGCGCGGCGCCGGGCTGTCGGAGAAGGTGCGCGGCGCCGCCGAGATCGGCACCCTGGTGGACGACCTCCTGGCGCTGCTCGACCATGTGGGCTGGCGCGGGCCGGTGACGCTGGCCGGATGCGCCGTGGGGGCGGCCATCGCGCTGGCCTTCGCCGGCCGCCATCCGGGCCGCGTGGCGGCGGTGGTGGCCATGAGCCCCGCGGTGGACATGAACCCGGCGGACCGGCCGGCGCGCCGCGAGATGCTGGCGCGCATCGAGCAGGACGGCATGCGCGCCATCATGCAGGGCGCGCTGGACGCGGGCTATCCGGAGGTGCTGCGGGCGCGCAACCCGGAGCGGTTCCGCGCCTTCGCCGCGCGCTGGCTCGCCAACGATCCGGAGAGCTTCGTCGCCACCTACCGCATGCTGATCGACATGGACATCGCCACCGACATCGCGCGCATCGCCTGTCCGGTGCTGGGCGTGGGCGGCACGCTGGACGCGTTCCGGCCGCCGGACTATGTGCGCCGCATCCTCGCGCCGGTGGCCGATGTGTCGTTCGTGGAGATCGAGACCTGCCACCACCAGCCGGCTTCCACGCCCGAGGCGGTCACGGCCGTGCTGCGCGACTTCATGGGCCGCCAGGGCTCCGTCTAAACGGATCAGAGAAAGACACGCCGATGAAGCTCTACTGGTCGCCGCGCTCGCCCTATGTGCGGCTCGTCAGCGTCACCGCCCACGAGCTGGGGCTGGCTGGCGACATCGCGTTCCAGCGCACGCTGGTCAACATCACCGCGCCGCACGAGGAACTGCTGGAGCGCAACCCGCTGTGCAAGATCCCGACCCTGGTGATCGAGGACGGCACGTCCATCTACGATTCGCGCACCATCTGCGAGTATCTGGACATGCGCGCCGGGGGCGGGCTGCTGCCGGCGTCGGGCCCGGAACGTCTGGTGGAGATGCGCCGGGTGGCGCTGGGTGTCGGGCTGATCGACCTGCTGCTGTCGTGGCTTCTGGAGCGCAACCGCCCGCCGGAGAAGCAGGAGCCGGCGATCATCGAGGCCCTCAAGGTCAAGTATGGCCGCGTCATGGACGAGCTGGAGGCCATGGCGCCGTCGCTGGCCGCCGGGCCGTTCCGCATGGGCCACATCGCGCTCGGCTGCGCGCTGTCCTATTCCGACTTCCGCTTCGTCACGGTCGACTGGCGCGCCGGGCGGCCGGCGCTGGCGGCCTGGCACGCGGCGTTCGTGGAGCGGCCGTCCTACAAGGCCGATCCGTTCTTCGACGAGATCGCCGCGGAGGCGGCGGCTGCAGCGGCCGCCGCCGCAGCCAGGGCCTGAGCCAGGAGGGCCGGCCGGCGGCGGCAGTTCCTCAGGGAAGCGGCGAGAACGCCGTCGGCGCCAGGAAGCGGTTCTGGGTGTGGAGCACGAGCTGCGACTGGCCGAGCTTCTTCAGGTAGTCCTGCCAGGCGGGGTCCTTGTTCATCTCCGCCCGGCGCCGCTCGCGGTCGGCCTGGCTGTCATAGGCCCACATGTGGA
This sequence comes from Pseudomonadota bacterium, assembly GCA_023389135.1. Classification (GTDB taxonomy): domain Bacteria; phylum Pseudomonadota; class Alphaproteobacteria; order Rhizobiales; family Methylopilaceae; genus Agaricicola. The sequence continues at coordinate 12,040 of JAEWEX010000381.1, forward strand.
CGACCTGGTTCAGCTCGCCCTCGAGGCCGGTGTACCAGCCGAGGCAGCGGCCGAGATACTTCTGGTGAAGCGGCCACGCATGCTCCCGGTAGAGCTCCAGGAACTCGCCGACCAGCGCCGGCTTGATGGTGTAGATCCGCATGTCGATGATCATGTCGTCCCTCGGCGCCGGGCCGTCGCGCCCGCGGCGGCGAGGGCTGGATGCGGCCACTATCTATAGGTTTATTATTTATTTGACAGGCCCGAGTCAATCGGGCTTGGATGCGCCGCGCCCGTTGCCGGCGCGACGGTCCGCGTCGCCGCCTCCGCCCGTCCGCACAGCCCGCGCGCCCGGCGGATTCGGTCCGCGCCCAGGGGCGAGGATCGCCTGACATGTCCCCGATGCCGCCCATCCTGGTCTATCACCGCAACGCCGCGATCTACGACCGCCTGCTGCGCGCGGCGCTGCCCGGCGTCGAGCTGTTCGCCACCACCGATCCGGCCGAGCTGGAGGCGCGGATCGGCGGCGCGGAGATCCTCGTGTGCATGGAGCTGACGCCGGCGCAGGCGCGCATGGCGACCTCGCTGCGCTGGATCCAGGCGACCAGCTCCGGGGTCGACCGGCTTCTGGAGGTGCGCCAGGAGATCGCGCACGCCGTCCTCACCAATGCGCGGGGCATCCATGCCGACCTGATGTCGGAATATGTCATGGCCGGCATGATGATGGCGCGCTGGGACTTCCCGGCGCTGCTGCGCGAGCAGGCCGGCCGCCGCTGGGCGCGCAGCCCGCGCCGCTCGCTGGCGGGCGCCACGGTGGCGGTGGTCGGGCTCGGCCCGGTCGGGCTGGAGACCGCGCGCCGCGCGGCGGTGTTCGGCATGAACGTGATCGGGGTCACCCGCTCGGGACGGCCGGTCGACGGCGTCGGGCGCGTGATCGCCGCGAGCCGGCTGCGCGAGGCGCTGCCGGACTGCGATTTCCTGGCGCTCGCCGTGCCCACCACCGACGACACCCGCGGCATGGTCGGCGCGGCCGAGATCGCGGCCATGAAGCCCGGCGCGGTGGTGGTGAACATCTCGCGCGGATCGGTGATCGACGAGCCGGCCATGATCGCCGCGCTGCAGGACGGGCGCCTGGGCGGCGCGGTGCTCGACGTGTTCGTCGAGGAGCCGCTGCCGCAGGCGAGCCCGCTGTGGGGCATGCCCAACGTAATCGTGACGCCGCACATCTCCGGCATGACCGAGGACAACGAGGAGCGTTTCCTCGACCTGTTTCTCGACAATCTGCGCCGCTACAGGGCGGGCGAGCCGCTCGTCAACACCATCGACCTTCAGCGAGGCTACTGATGACCCAGTCGGAACTCCAGCGCGGGCCCGCCGGCTTCGCGGCGCTGCCGGCCGGCGCGTGCGACTGCCACATGCATGTGTTCGGCGATCCCGCCCGGTATCCGGGCGCGCCGGACCGCACCTACCAGCCGCTGGAGATGCCGTTCGAGCGCTACCTGCCGGTGGCGCGCCGGCTCGGCATCGAGCGCATCGTGTTCGTGCAGCCCAGCGCCTACGGCGCCGACAACAGCGCCATGATGGACGCCATGCGCGACCGCACCGACTTCACCCGCGGGGTGGCGGTGATGGACGAGCGCCACGACGCCGCCGCGCTGGATGCCCTGGACAAGGCCGGGGTCCGGGGGGTCAGGCTCAACCTGATGTCGCCGCGCATCACCGATCCCGACGCGGTGCAGGCGCGCTTCGCGGACGTGGCGGGCCGCATCTCCCGTCTCGGCTGGCACATACAGATCTATGCCGACCTCGATCTCGTCGCGGCGATCGCGCCGGCGATCCGCAAGGCCGGCCTGCCGGTGGTGATCGACCACATGGGCGGCGCGAAGAAGGGCATGGCCGTCCACGACCCCCGCTTCGAGACCCTGCTGGGGCTGGTGGCGGACGGGGTGTGCTGGGTCAAGGTTTCGGGCGCGGACATCGTGACCTGGGAGACCACGGACTTCTCCGGCGCCGCGGATTTCGCCGGCGCGCTGATCGCCGCCAATACCGGGCGGGTGGTTTGGGGCACCGACTGGCCGCACCTGGTGCATCATTCCAGCGGCCAGGGCGCTGAGGCGCCCGACGCCGGCTACCGGCCGGTGGACGAGGCGGCGCTGGTGCGCCACCTGGTCCACTGGGCGGGAAGCGCCGCCACCCTCAGGCGCATCCTGGTGGACAACCCGGCCGAGCTCTACCGGTTCTGAGCACGTCCGGTCGCCCGGCCGGCGTCAGTCGAAGCGGTAGAGCCGCGCGGGATTGTCCACGAGGATCTTCTTGCGAACGGCGGCGTCGGGGGCCCAGTCGGACAGCAGATCCAGCAGTTCGCCGCCGTCCGGCATGTGGGCGGTCATGGACATGTGCGGCCAGTCGGTGCCCCACACGCAGCGGTCGGGCACGCGGGCGACGATGCGCTGCGCCAGCGGCGCCACGTCGGCATAGGGGTAGCCTGCGACCGAGTTGCGGTAGCCGCACAGCTTGATCCAGGCGCGTTCCTCGGAGGCCAGCGTCAGGATGCGCTCCAGGATGGGGTCGTCGACGCCGTCGGCGGGGATGCCGCCCATGTGGTCGAACACCACCGGCACGGGCAGCTTGTCGATCACCGGCAGCAGCGCGGTCCATTCGTGCTTGGGCACATACATCTCGATGTGCCAGCCGAGCGGGGCGATGCGGGCCGCGACGTCGGGCAGCTGGTCCAGCGAGGGCCCGCCGCGGGCGGTGGTGATGAAGCGCATGCCGCGGATGCCGCCCTGGGCCAGCCGGTCGAGCTCGGCGTCGGTGACGTTGGCGCCGACCATGGCGATGCCGCGGGCGCGGTGATGCCCGATCTCGCGAACCGCCTCCACGGTGCGGCCGTTGTCGAGCCCGTAGACGCTGGGCTGCACGATCACGGTGCGCTCGACCCCGAGGGTCGCCAGCATCGCCAGATACTGGTCCGACAGCGCCTCGGCCGGGGTGAAGCTGCGGTCGGGGGAGAAGGGGAACTTCGATTGCGGCCCCAGGATGTGGCAGTGGCTGTCGCAGGACAGCGGCGGCGCCTTGGTCTTGGGTTCGCTGACGACGTCGCGCTGCTTCAGGTGCGTCTGCACGGAGTGCCTCCCGGGAGATGGTGTTTGTTGATTGATTTATCACCAGCGGTGCGGTGTCAAGCCGGAGCGCGGCGAGTGGGGTGCGTGTCGCGGGGAACGGGGCCGCAAGACCACCGTCATGCTCCGGCCTGACCGGAGCACCCAGCGCCTTGGGCCGCACCCGAATAGCTGGACTCTCCGGTCAAGCCGGAGAGTGACGGAGGGGAAGCGGGAATCGTCACGGGAAAGCCCCGATAACACCGTCATGCTCCGGCTTGACCGGAGCATCCAGCTTCCTGCTGCTCAAGGGGAAAGCTGGGCCCTCCGGTCGCGCCGGAGGGCGACGGAGGGTTGGGTGCGTGTCGCCGGGAACGGGCCGCAAGACCACCGTCATGCTCCGGCTTGACCGGAGCACCCAGCTTCCTGCTGCTCAAGGGAAAGCTGGACTCTCCGGTCAAGCCGGAGAGTGACGGAGGGGGAGCGGGAATCGTCACGGGAAAGCCCCGATAACACCGTCATGCTCCAGCTTGACCGGAGCACCCAGCTTCCTGCTGCTCAAGGGAAAGCTGACTCTCCGGTCAAGCCGGAGAGTGACGGAGGGGGAGCGGGAATCGTCACGGGGAAGCGCACGAGAACACCGTCATGCTCCGGCTTGACCCACGGCTGTCCGGTTCATGTTTCGAGGCCGTTGAAGGCGAGTTGCCTTGGGTCGTGGATGACGGTTGGCGGGGGATGGCGCAGCGTGTCGATTGGTCTGCGGTGCATGATGTTGGCGCGCACGA